>MABB01000090.1:17236-33236 GCA_002162915.1 Rhodospirillales bacterium 47_12_T64 | reverse complement strand
ATTGCAGCACTTTAAAGTTACCCCATATAGAGTGGCGAAATAAATTTGGGGTTATCACTTGCCGATTTCAGATATTGTTCTCACCATCGCAGCACTTTTAATCGTTATTGCTTGTACTCAACCCATTGCAAGACGTAGTGGCCTGCCCTTTACCGTTGTCTTGGGCGGCGTTGGTGTTCTGATTGCTCTCGGGGCAAACTGGCTCTTACACACGACCCTCACCGATCGCTTTAATGAAGCGGCCGCACTCGTTATCGATATTCCGGTATCATCAGCCACTTTTTTGGATGTGCTTTTGCCTATCCTGTTGTTTCAGGGCGCCATTACAATCGACGTTCGTCGCCTGGCACAGGACATCGTTCCAGTAATATTTCTTGCTGTTTTAGGAGTTGTGGTCGCGCTTGGCCTCATTGGTGGTGCTGTTTCTCTGGTGTCTTCCGCGCCGATTGTTGTCTGCCTCCTGTTTGGTGCAATTGTCGCAACAACCGACCCCAGTGCAGTGATTGCTCTTTTCCGGGATCTCGGTGCTCCCGCCCGCCTCACCCGTCTGGTCGAGGGCGAAAGCCTGCTTAATGATGCCACAGCAATCGCAGCCTTTAGCGCCTTCCTTGCCCTGACGATTTCTGGCGGCACCTATGAGCAGGGATATATTCTAAAGCAACTTTCTTTCTCTTTTATCGGCGGCACTCTAACCGGACTTGTTTTCGGGCGTATAGCCATTCT
The DNA here is from genome assembly GCA_002162915.1 of Rhodospirillales bacterium 47_12_T64. Taxonomy (GTDB): domain Bacteria; phylum Pseudomonadota; class Alphaproteobacteria; order Kiloniellales; family Kiloniellaceae; genus Kiloniella. Next base: position 32,513 of record MABB01000090.1, on the reverse strand, counting down.
ACTTCTTTCCTGGTTACGCTCTTTCAAAGCTGCTCAGGTTACCATCATCGTTGCCCTGCCTTTTGTGGTCTATAGTCTGGCCAATAGTTATATCCATACATCCGGCGTCGTTGCTGTTGTAACAAGTGGTCTTGTCCTGAGCGCGATGGCACGTTCACGGGTCGAGCCTGAAACCTTTAAATTCTTTCAAGCGACTCTCGATCAACTGGCCTGGTGGGCTGGTGGATTGGTTTTTGTTCTCGCAGCCCTCGTGGTTCCCGGCCTGCTCTCTGATTTTGTGCTTTCAGATCTTCTCATCACCCTGGTTGCCGTGGCCGCAGCACTCATTGCCAGAGCGGTCATTCTGTTTGGTGTTTTTCCCCTTCTCGCCGCAGCTAAAATCACCCAACGCGTGAATAACCCGACTAAAACGGTAATTATCTGGGGTGGCCTGCGCGGTGCAGTAACCCTCGCTCTGGCTTTAGCTGTCACAGAAAACCATCTTGTTGATGCCGAAACCCAACGCTTTATCGCGATACAGGCAACCGGCTTTGCCCTTTTCACCCTGCTCATTCAAGGAACAACCCTCACCGCCTTGATGCGGTGGCTCAAGCTCGATCAGCTTTCTCCTCTCGAACGCGCCTTTCGCACTCAGGTCCTCACCCAATCACTATCAACCGTTCGTACTGGCCTGAGCAGCTTTGCCAATCGATTTGAGCTGGACAACCAACTCGTAGATATTGCCATTAAGCCCTACAGCAATCGCCTCTCTCGTGTTGCAGAAGACAAATCATTCGAGGAAGGAATAAGCGACAAAGAGCGTCTGACCCTCGGCCTGATTGCCTTGGCAAACCAGGAAAAGACGTTATTGTTCGAGCAACGTCTCAGCAGTGTTTTACCCCACAGGCTTGTTGATCAATACCTCTTGGCTGTCGAAAATATGATCGATGCCACCAGAGAAAACGGGCGTCTCGGTTATCTTAATGCTGCGCGAAAGCCACACAAACAGAACATCAATTTTCATGTTTTGAGTTGGTGCCACAGCCACCTTGGCCTCAACCGTCCTCTCGCATCACACTTGGGTAAACGCTTTCAGTTCCTGATGATCAATCGTATCATGGTTATGGAACTTATAACTTTTCTCGACCTGAAGCTTGGCGTCCTGCTTGGTGAACGCCCCATAGAAATATTACACGAAATCCTGAATCAACGGCTTGATGAAGTTGAGCGTCATCTCGCTGCCCTACGCCTGCAATACCCCAAATTTGCCCGTACTCTGGACCATAGCGTGTTGGAACGTTTCGCCTATCAAGAAGAGGTTGATCAAATTGAATCCTTGCGTGAGTCTGGAATTATAAGCGATGACCTCGCGCGCAGCCTAAGCAACGAAGCAAATTCAATACACGTCATAAGCCGTCCCAAAACCACCGTCGATATCAGGGCAACAACAGCCGAACTGCTAACCTCATTTCCTGTTTTTGCTGATTTACAGGTGGAAGAGCTCACGCAAATTGCCAATCAACTGACCCCAAGAATACTCGCCGATGATGCCTTTGTTTTCCGCAAAGGTGATCGTGCTGACGGCCTGTATTTCATTGCAAGTGGCGCGGTCGAGATTAGAATTGGCGATGAACTCCACAGGCTTGGCCATGGTGATTTTTTTGGCGAAATGGCGCTGCTGGACGAAGCTCAGCGAAGTGCTGATGTCAAATCAATCAGCTATTCACACCTGTTATTACTAGAGGTTGATACCTTTCATGAATTGGGGCGCTCGCATCCAAACTGGCGTAACAAACTTGATGAAATTGCAGAAAAGCGTAAGGCAATGAATGAGGCGAGCAGGTAAACTTTCGAATAACACGATTGCACCGACAGGGTAGCGCTCTGAATTTAAGGATATAATACGCGTTGGCGAAACAGAAAAAATCCCGGGAAAGAGATCTCGTACATGGAGACATCGCCGGGCATTTTCGTTCTCTTGCCATTCCAGCTGGCATCGGCATGTTGTTCAATACACTTTACAACGTTGTCGACACCTATTTTGCAGGCATGATTTCCACCGACGCCCAAGCAGGACTTTCAGTTTCTTTTACAGTGTTTTTCATTCTGATTGCCTTTGGCATCGGATTGGGCCAAGGCATATCCGCGTTGATCGGCTCTGCTATAGGCGCAAAAAAGAAGGATGAGGCCAAAGATCTCGCCGCGCAGGGTTTAAGTTTTGCCGCTTTGTTCTCAATATTCATTGGCATTGGTGGCTACTACGCCACTCCCTTCTTGCTTGACCTCCTCGGGGTTTCAAATGGCTATCGGGCACTTGCCATCGCTTACCTGCATATCATCATGCTCGCAGCCCCCGCCTTCATGATCGCTTTTGCTGCCAACAGTATCTTAAGTGCCCAGGGCGACACTGTTACCAACCAACACGCCCTCATTGGTGGTTTCCTGGCGAACTGCCTGCTCAACCCGCTCTTCATCTTTGGTGCCTTTGGTATTCCGGGTCTGGGGTTTGATGGTCTTGCCATATCAACCGTCGTCATAGAATGGGGCGTGGCCTTGTACATGCTTCATCATGCTGTGTGCTCAAAGGTGATGGAACACAGTCGCCTGCGTTGTTTCCTCCTTCGCTGGCGAACTGTGAAAGACATTATTTCCCAAGGTGCCCCGGCCAGTCTCAATTTTCTGACCATCACCATTGGTGTTTTTGTCATCCAGTATTTTCTGCAGCCCTTCGGCGCAACAGCCGTTGCAGCCTTTGGCATAGCCCTTCGGATTGAACAATTAATCCTCTTACCCAGTCTCGGGTTGACGATTGTCCTTTTGCCTATTATCGCCCAGAATTACGGGGCCGAGGCTTTTGACCGGATACGCTATGCCTTTTGGTGGTGTGTTTGCATTGGCACTGCCATGATGCTTGCAGGCGCGGTTATTCTTCTGTTGGGCGGGCGTTTCCTGTTAGGTCTCTTTACGGCCGATATCGCCGTGATTGATATTGGCTTTGACTATCTTTTACTGGCTGCCCCGATGTTGCCTGCCTATCTTACCCTCTTTGCCATGATGTCTTTTCTTCAGGGGATCAAACGACCAATCTGGACGGTCTGGATTGGTATCTATCGTCAGATTTTTGCCTCCACCGGATTTGCAGCTCTGTTTGTCTATTTGCTGGATTGGGGAACCTGGGGTGTTTGGGCGGCTGTATTTTCCGCAGTCTGGAGCGGTCTCCTGCTTTCGAGCACGATACTTTTTGTTGTCGCCAAACAAAAAATCAACGGGATTGGAACCCCGCGTATTCTGGTAGCAAAAGAATAGCCAGTCAGCATTACATCGCTTCAACCGCGAAAGGCATTGCGAATATAATTTGCCAACTCTCCAGCCAAATTCTTGTTGGGGCCTTCAGCAAGGTAGAGATTGACACTACATTGCGGCAAGGTTGGCAATGCACCTCTATGTTCAATTTCCTCAATGTCTGGGTCGGTGAAACCCGGTAATTCAGGTCGAACAGCAAAATCGGCTGCAACGGCAACAGATGTGGAATCTTCGCTATCCGTGTCAACTGCGTCAATCCAGGGAATCCCTACAGCTTCTAACGCATTTACTGTCGGTTTACGAAAGGCGCACCCCCGAACCAATCCAAGCGGCAAAGGTCGTTCTTGCCAAGCATGCCCCGCAAGAGCTCCTGTCCAAAGTAAAGGCTCGACACTCAAAAGCTCCCCATTAGGAGCAAGGCTCTTGCCCTCTTCATAGACTTCTGTTGTCAGAATAAGATCTTGCTGACCTTGCGCTATGGCAGCACTAAGCTCGATAGAACCAGCCGTTGTCAACTTGACACGAACTCTTGGAAAGTCGCGATTAAATTGCTTTAGAACGTTTGGAATATGCGGGCGGATGATATCTCCGGGCACACCGAGAGAAATCAGGCCTTCGTATTTAGGCGCTGTCAGTCTTCCCCATATCTCGTCGTTTAAGTCCAACATAGATCGGGCATAGCCCAACAGTTGATCTCCTTCTGCTGTCGGACGGATACCGCGCCCGCCATTGCGATCAAGCAAGGCCAAGCCAATTCCCTCTTCGAGACGCTTGATCTGCATACTGACCGTGGACTGGGTCATGTGCAGTTTGTTGGCAGCCGCCGTCATGCCGCCTGTTTCAGCAACTGTTATAAAACTACGCAGAGTGCCCAAATCAAAATTTCGATGCATCGTGCTACTCCTTAACCCAGCTTATTTACCCGTTATCAATATTTGTGATGACATCCATCAAAACTATTCACTTTAATAATAAAGTATTCCTGCCATATATCAATAACATTGATCATAATTAATATATTCATCACATCCTGCAATGGAGGGTAAAATGCTAAAACAACACTGTCATACCCTGAGCACCAGCGGCGCTTGCGGCTCTTCCTTTACTCAAGACCAGGACATCAGGTCCCGGCTCGAAACTAAAAACAAAGAGATCACAACTCTGCTGGGCCGCGCGATTGCATGGGTGGTAATGGCGTTCCAGATCAGAGAAGAGCGGCGCACGCTTGCTGAATTAACAAGTGAACAACTAAAGGATATCGGTTTAAACCAAACTGAAGTTCATCAGGAAGGCCAACGCGCTTACTGGGATCTTCCGCTCAATCGACGTTAATTCTGTCGCATACGAATTAAGCACTCCCTCTTATCCCTGCTAAGATCAGGGGAGTGTTTATGGGGGCTTTATCTTGTCCCAAAGCTTAGCAAACCTGCTGTTTGACGAGCGAGAATAAGCCCGGTGATTACCTTTATAAGTAACCATCGGGCTTTTCATTATTCGCTTATTTCTTGATCAGCGCGTTAATGTGGTCAGTAATATTGCGGGCATCCACACTTGCCTCACGCACAAGCCAATCAAAGTGGTTAGCCAACGAGTGCACACGCTGACTTTCGCGAAACGCCAAATAAAATTGCCCGATATAAACGACGGCTAAATTAGGGCCAAAAACTGTAACTGGCGCACTGAAAACCTGATGAGCATTAAATAGGAAAAGACGTAACCTGGGAAACATTTCCCCACATAGATCAGCGATTAATTGTAACTGCTCATATCGAATTTCCTGTGTAAGGCCTTCATAATACCCAGTGCCTTCAGCGCAGGCCTTTAATTCATGAAGTGGCAATGCTATTTCGTAATCTGAAACACCTGACCGTAGCCAGGTCCGCTGTTCATTCATTGCATTAATTGCCTGTGCTGAAGCTTCATCGCGCAACGATGAATATTCCCAATCCAGCATTCTTTCCGACTTTAAAATATCTGGCAGTGTCGCTGGTACATGACGAACTTTGTAACCTGCAGCTTCTCGGTGCCATCCCAGAAGTTGAGCATCAGCTGAACTCCGCTCGGCGGGGCTTAACGCCATCGCAGCAGCAACGATGTCGCCAGGTCTTTCAGGTCTGTTTGTCAGCCCTAGCAACCAGTCTGTACTAACACCCAAAACCGTTGCCACATCTGCTGCCAACTGGGCATTTGGTAGCCTCGACACATCATCCCTGAGTAATTGACCAATCGTTGAACGGTCCACTCTCGTTTCTCGAGCCAATTTACTTCGTGAGAATTTTTGTTTTTCCATTGCGCTCATCAAGCGCTCTCTAAATATAATGGACCTATCCCGCTTATCCATAAATATCTCCATTGCAGATATAAATCACCAAATTAGATTATTTGCAGCAAAAGAGCGTAATGTCCAACATCCAATTTATACGTTAGTGATAATTCATGTCCTGATACACAAATTGGAGAAAGTAATGGATACAACGATCAGACTCATTGCCAAATCCGCCACTTGGCAAGTTATGGGTCTGTTTTCAATGACTCTTGTAGGCTACCTGTTTACGGGTTCGCTCTCTGCGAGCAGTGGAATTGCGGTTGCAGGCAGCTTAACTGGTTTTCTGGGCTACTTTGCGCATGAGAAATTTTGGTCAAATATTACTTGGGGTCAAAAGTAACGGTCGCGGGTTCAACTCGCTAGTGCAGCTTTGCAAATATTATTGCAAATGAAGACGAAGCCGATAATTACACGATACATTTAAGGGCGGATTCAGGCGCGAAATGCAACATTCGGATTGAAAGCGATTTTGACATCGACGCTTCGTTTACTCTTCCCAACTCTCTTTACACGCGTTCAAATAGAGCGCTACGACATTGCGTTAAAAGATAAAAAACAATCCATAAGAAATCATGGGCATTAATCATACGCCCATGATTTCTTAATCCAATGCCTTTAACTTCTAGAGAATCTCTTCTCCGCCCTCATCTTCACTTGTCCCGCCTTTAAGTTTGGAGGCAAGAGAAGCTTCGAGGAACATATCGATATCACCGTTAAGCACAGCCGCAGAATTACTTGTTTCAGCTCCCGTCCTCAGATCTTTGACCATCTGGTAAGGTTGCAGAACGTAAGACCTAATCTGATGTCCCCAACCGATTTCCGTTTTGGAATCTGCTTCGGCCTGAGCCACTTCTTCACGCTTTTGCATCTCGTGTTCGAACAAGCGGGATTTCAACATATTCATCGCCGTGGCACGGTTTTTATGCTGAGAGCGGTCGTTTTGACACTGCACCACGATCCCGGTGGGTTCGTGGACGATACGGATTGCCGAATCAGTTGTGTTCACGTGCTGGCCGCCTGCGCCAGAAGCACGGAACGTATCGACACGTAAATCCTTGTCCAGAATCTCAATATCAAAATCATCGTCAATTACAGGGTAAACCCATGCCGAACTAAAGGAAGTGTGACGGCGGGCTTGAGAATCATAAGGAGAAATTCGAACCAGTCTATGAACGCCAGCCTCAGTCTTGAGCCAGCCATAAGCATTATGGCCTTTGATGACCACAGTTGCTGATTTCAAACCAGCTTCTTCACCGCTACTTTCTTCCAGCCATTCTACTTTATAGCCATGCTGTTCAGACCACCGCGTGTACATGCGCAAAAGCATCTCTGCCCAATCCTGCGCCTCGGTACCACCAGCGCCCGCATTGACCTGCAGATAACAATCGTTGGCATCAGCTTCACCGGAAAGCAGGCTTTCCAGTTGCTTTTTGTCGGCAAGTTCTTTCAACGTAAAGATCTGATTCTCGCCCTCTTCGACGGAAGCCTGATCTCCTTCGTCGTCCCCCATTTCAATCAGCAGGCTGGCCTCTTCGACCTCGCTTTCGATCTTACGCACAACACCGATCGATTGCTCGAGATGAGTTCGCTCTTTCATCAAGGCTTGGGCCAACTTCTGGTCATTCCACAGCGCGGGATCCTCGGCGCGGACATTAAGTTCGTCTAAACGTCTAAGTGCAGCACCCCAGTCAAAGATGCCTCCTCAGCAGGACCAACGACTGCTCTATGTCGTTAACCGCTGCTTCAATTTCGGCGCGCATGGCTATACGGCCTCCTCATCAGCTAATAAATTAATACGAATTTGAATTTGAGTTCTTCTACCGATCTCTTGCAGGTTAGTACAGCCCCTCTGAGTTCAAGAGATCATTTCCAGACAATAATGGATTGTCATTCTCTTCGCCCACACCAGAAAAAGTGGGCGATGGGACATTATTAGGTTTGAAGGCCTCAACAAGAACGTTCTTATCGCTTGGCCGTGCCAGACGCCCTGTATCTGCATTGATACGTACAAGTCGAATCCCTGCAGGCACCCGGAATGGCGTCGCGGGAGCATCTTTCAAAGCTTCTTCCATGAACGACTTGAAGATCGGTGCCGCAGCACTGGCCCCCTGCTCTCTTCTTCCCAAGGTCTTCGGATTGTCAAAGCCGACATAAGCGCCAACCGCCAGATCAGGAGAGAACCCGATAAACCAGGCATCCAGACTTTTGTTGGTTGTTCCAGTTTTACCACCAAGAGGCTTGCCAATTGAACGGATACTACGCCCTGTTCCACGGAGAACTGTCCCCTCAAGCATTGAAACAACCTGATAAACCGATGCAGGATCAGCTATTTGCTCTCGAATATCCGATAAAACCGGCACAGATTGGTTATTCCATTCGCCATTGGCAACACAGGGCAGACAATCACGATGATCATGTTTAAAAATTGTTTTCCCGCGCCGATCCTGAATTCGATCTATCAACGAAGGCGTAATGCGCTTACCGCCGTTTACCAGCATGGCATATGCGGTTGTCATTTTAATAAGTGAAGTTTCTCCGGCCCCAAGTGACATAGATAAAACGGGCTTCATATTATTATCAATACCAAAACGATCAACGTATTCAACAATAGTATCCATACCCACATTTTGGGCCAGACGCACCGTCATGAGGTTAATCGATTTTTCAATACCAACCCGCATTCTGGTTGGGCCATAAAATTTCTTTTTATAGTTCCCGGGCTTCCACTTCCCAAGCCCTGCCCCCTGATCCAATGAAAAAGGTGCATCTCGAATAAGCGTTGCCGGGGTATAACCGTTATCCAGCCCGCTAAGGTAAATAAATGGTTTAATTGCAGAGCCGGGTTGACGTACCGCCTGTGTTGCCCGGTTGAAAGAACTGCGCGCGAAGGAAAAACCACCTGACATCGCCAATACACGGCCCGTATGAGGATCAATAGCAATTAACCCGCCGTTTACATCGGGAATTTGCCGCAAAGCAAAAGTTCCTTCGGGATAATCCTTCCCCTTGGATGTTTTCAAAACCGCTTCAACAAGAACAATGTCACCAACGGAAAGGACGTGGCCGGGTGTACTTGGCACGCCACCAAACCGTTGATTTTTTAACCACTTACGCGCCCACCTCAATTCGCTCATCGGGATTGTACCACGCACGCCATCGACCATCCCAATGGACACGGCTTTTTTACCCACCTCCAAAACAGCTGCCAGCTTCCAGGGCTTAGCCCCTTTCGGAAGTTCAACAGCTTCAAGATTTTTCTTCCATCCTTCAGGAGAGTCCGGGTCGAAGGTCGCCACTGGACCGCGCCATCCATGTCGCCGATCATATGAGATCAAGCCTTTGCGTAAACTGCGCTGTGCAATGTCCTGAAGATTTGGCTGCAAGGTTGTGCGAACGGACAAACCCGCTTCGTAAAGCCCTTCGTCCCCATAGAGATCAACAAGCTCGCGACGAACTTCCTCTGCAAAAAACGGTGCTTTGACAATTTCAGTACGATCACGCTTGATAACTTGTAATGGTGTTTGCCATGCAACCTCCGCTTCTTCGCGGGTAATTTTACCATTTTCCTGCATACGCTCGATCACCCAGTTTCGGCGCGCAAGTGCCGCTGCGTGATGACGGACAGGATGATAATTGGAAGGCGCTTTCGGCAGTGCGGCGAGGTAGGCAACCTCTGGAATAGTGAGTTGGTCGAGAGATTTATTGAAATAATTCAAAGAGGCCGCTGCAACACCATAAGAGCGATATCCAAGAAAAATCTCATTGAGGTAAAGGTCGAGAATACGTTCTTTTTCAAAGGCCTGCTCAATCCTGAATGTAAGAATGGCCTCTTTGATCTTACGTTCGTAAGAGACTTCGTTTGTCAGAAGAAAGTTCTTTGCGACCTGCTGAGTAATTGTTGAAGCACCGATCAGGCGCTTTCCCGATCCGATGTTTTTAACATTGGTGAGCATAGCCCGGGCGAGAGACAGAAAATTGAGACCGCCGTGGTTATAAAATTCCTTATCCTCGGCAGAAAGGAAGGCGTCTTTCACACGAGTTGGGATAGCTTCGATTGGAACATAAATACGCTTTTCCCTAGCGTATTCTTCCATTAAGCGCCCATCACCAGCATGTACACGCGTAACCGTTGGCGGATCGTAATTCGCCAACTCTGTGTGTTCTGGAAGTCCTTGGCCATACTCATAAAAAGCATAAATTATGACCCCGACCCCGGCGATTGCCATAACCACACCAAGACCAAACAGGTAACCGAGTATTTTTAGAAACTTCACGCCTAAATCCCAATCCGTCCCTCTGGTCTGGCTAAAGCCAGCAACACAGAGTGAAAAAATAAAGGGGCATCACACAATGTGCCGCCCCAAATCATTTAATCAAAACCTCTAATCAAACTTTTCCCGTCCCATACTTAACACAGCCTGCAACAGAACTGTGACCCTGATATGGCAATCCACACCTTATCAGCAAGCAATACAGGACATAAGGACACCGCTATTTACTCAGCACTTATTATACCAGAAAATCAGAATATGCTACCTATTGAAGGTTATAACTCTCCAGCTTCCCGAAATATTGATCAACTGCTCTGGTTATTGCGACGACGAGCTTTTCTCTATGGGCCGCACTTCGAAGCAATCTCTCTTCTCTTTTATTCGACATATACCCCAACTCGACAAGTACAGAGGGTATAATCGGAGATTTTAAAACAGCGAAACCCGCAGAACGGTGCGGACGCCCAAGCAGCGTTACTTCGTGTTTAAGTTCTCCGACCAGGACGTTCGCAAACTGTTTCCCCTGATTATTGGTTTCACGTTGGGCCAAATCGATTAAAATTTTGCTTACGTCCGGAGACTGCTCACTGAGGTCAAAACCGATGATAATATCTGCCTTGTTCTCTTTTGACGCCAGAGCTTCTGCCTCTTTATCAGATCCGTTTTCCGAGAGACTATAAACCGACACCCCTTTGATTTTACTCGAAGCATGTTTATTCGCATGTAAAGAAATAAAGAGATCAGCCTCGGCCTTTTGAGCAACTTCCACTCTTTGTCGGAGGGCAAGAGAAGTGTCACTATTTCGTGTCATAACCACCTTATAGCGCCCACTTCGTTCCAAAGATGCCTTCAGGCTTCTGGCGTAATCAAGCGCGAGTTTTTTCTCTTGAACACCGGACAAACCTGTTGCTCCGGGATCAACTCCTCCATGCCCGGCATCAACAACGACAACCTTTTTAGTCCTTTTCTTTTTGGCTGGAGAAGGTGCAAGCAAAGCAGGAGAAACAGGTGTAGACGCGATCTGGTTTTGTTGTTTAAGCAGTGTTTTTGAAACTATTTTCCGTTGCTGTTCGCCAGACTTGATATAATCAGCCTTTGTTACCTTGGCTATATCAATAACAAGCCGATGTTTGTGCCCTTCTTTTGGAGGGAGTAAAAACACAGATGAAATGGATATGGGATAACGCGCATCCAGAACAATACGACTGATCTCGGGCTCAAAAAGTCCAAAGCGTAGCGCCTCTACCGCCCCGGCAGCCTTGGGTACTTTATTTTTAGGAACCCGCCAATTCAACTTTGGAAGGTCAATAACAACTCTGAAAGGGTCAGGCAAAGTGAACACGCGATAGGCTGGCGCTTCTGACAGCTCCAGTACAAAACGGGTTTTGTCCGGGTGCTTTCCGATTCGAATAGCATCCAGATCCGCTCCTTGAGCAACAAAGCTCCACAAGAGTGCCAAAGTGGCAAAAACCAGACCCAAGCTCTTCTTGTAAATCAAAAACCTAACGTTCATGCGCCTCTTAACTCAATTTTCATGACAAACTAGTATCGAATTTTGGTTTATTCTAAATATGTTACAGGAAAAATCCATCACTTGCAGACCCGTATTTACCCCTATTACACAAATGAATCAAAAAAAGTGAAATTACCTTCTAGCACAGAGGCAACACTACTGTTAATCTAGTATCAGATAATTCTACGCTGGTGGTGGCCTCAAAAAGATCATCGCATAGCGTTCGCTGATGCCCCGGGAGGCTCTGCAGTCAAAAGCTGTGGATTTCGGTCTTTATATTTAAGACACCCCGGAAAGCAAGCGTATCAAGCCAATATGGCAGGGCAAGGTTTTATAAGACAACTACCCTTCCGAAACTTTTAACTTAATTGAACCGTGTTTTTTTCGGTTCCCAAGCGAGAGCGTTCCCGTAATCTTATGCGGTTATGCAGGATAATATACGGTAATGAACGCTCTTGATCATATAAATTCATCTACAAAGATGTACCGTGCGCCGCCTCCGTTATGGCTTACCGGAGGGGCTGGCCGCACGCTGGAGTTACTCACGTATGGCAAAGCGTATGTTGATCGATGCCACCCACCCGGAAGAAGTTCGGGTCGTGGTACACAACGAAAACAAACTTGAAGATTTCGATTTCGAAACACTCTCAAAGAAGCAACTAAAAGGAAACATCTATCTCGCTCGTGTAACACGTGTTGAACCATCTCTTCAGGCCGCATTCGTAGAATACGGCGGAAACCGTCACGGCTTCCTTCCCTTTAGTGAGATCCACCCGGATTATTATCGTATTCCGGTGGCTGATCGCGAAAATATGTTGGAAGGCGAGGTCGGAAACGACACTGAAGCAGAGGAAACAACCAAAGCTACACCTGCCGAAGAAGATGCTATCTCAGGTTCTTCCGACGCCCCTGAGAGTCTCGCGAAACAGCAAGACGATACCATTGAAGAAATCGCCGGTGAAACATCCGTCGAGAGCATCAATGATGACGATTCTGATTTCGTAGAGAAGACAAAATCACGCGTTAACCTCATGAAGCGCTATAAAATTCAAGAGGTTATCAAGCGCAGGCAAGTCATTCTTGTCCAGGTTGCCAAGGAAGAACGCGGCAACAAGGGCGCAGCTCTGACCACATACCTCTCACTCGCAGGCCGTTATTCTGTCCTGATGCCGAACACCAATAAGGGTGGTGGTATCAGCCGCAAGATTAGCAGCCCCAATGATCGCAAACGTCTTAAAGACATTCTTTCAGAACTAAAAATTCCTGAAGGTATTGCGGTTATCGTGCGGACAGCTGGCAGCCAGCGCACAAAGGTGGAAATTCGGCGTGACTACGAATACCTCATTCGTCTTTGGAACGAAATCCGCGAGAATACTCTTCAGTCCGAAGCCCCAAGCCTGATCTATGAAGAAGCAAATCTGATCAAACGCGCGATGCGTGATCTCTACACCAGCGATATGGAAGAAATTCTGGTTGAAGGCGAGCGCGGCTACAAAATGGCCAAAAACTGTATGCGCTCTTTGATGCCAAGTCATGCCAAAAAGGTTAAGAACTATAAGGGAATGCAGGTTCCGCTCTACCACCGTTTTCAGGTAGAGACGCAGATCGACGCCATGCATAACCCTATTGTCCAGCTCAAATCTGGTGGCTATCTCGTTATTAATCCGACCGAAGCTCTGGTCGCGGTTGATGTCAACTCTGGTCGTGCGACCAAAGAACGCCACATCGAAGAGACGGCCTTTAAAACCAATCAGGAAGCTGCAGACGAAGTTGCCCGTCAGGTCCGCTTACGTGACCTTGCCGGACTTCTGGTTATCGATTTCATCGACATGGATGATCCCAAACATAACCGTGAAGTAGAACGTCGCCTTAAGGACGCAATGCAACCGGACCGCGCCCGCATTCAATTGGGAAGAATTAGTCCTTTTGGTCTTCTTGAAATGTCCCGGCAACGCCTGCGGCCAAGCATTGTTGAAAATTCGACACTTACCTGCCCACATTGTGATGGCATCGGGACCGTTCGTACAATCGAATCAACAGCTCTCCACGTTCTTCGCGCCCTGGAAGATGATGGCATACGTCGCGGTGGCGGTAAGATCGAGTTGTTTGTACCAACAGATGTCGCGCTTTATATTCTTAATCAAAAACGTACCCGCTTGATCGAGATTGAACAACGCTACAAGTTCAACGTCGACATCAATGCAGATAATACCATTATCATTCCGAACTTCCGTTTGGAACGACTGATATCCAATAACGATGGCCCGGTTGAAGAGATCATGCCGATAGAACCGATTAAATCGGCACCGGTAAAATCTATTCGCGGCCTGAAAGAAGAACGTCCTGAACGTTCTGAACGCCCTGAACGTCTGGAACGTAGCGATAATGAAGAACGCGTTGAAGGAGACCAAAAACGCCGTCGCCGTCGCCGTCGCCGCAAAGAACGTCCAGAAAGTCAGGATGGCGAAACTGAAAGCACTCTTGAAAACCAACCGAGTGATCCGCTGAATGAAGAGCAAGTTAGCGATCAGACAAGCGCGGATAGCGATCAACATGATGATGATTACGAGGATGATGACCGTCCACGTAAAAGACGTCGCCGTGGCAAACGCGGTGGCAGAAGACGTACGCGTCGCCCAGAAAATGAACAGTCTGAAAATGAACAACTCGAGAACGATCAAACTGAGAGTGAACAGTCTGAAAACGAACGGCCCGGAAACGAGCCGGTTAAAGATTCAAATTCAGAAATTTCTTCAACGAATGACAACAATAAAACGCCGGATGCGCCCTCTGACATTTCAGCACCTGACGTAGCTGCTGCGGTTCAAGAGACCAACGTGGCTCAGGCTATTGAAGCTCCAACTGAAATCGTTGAAGAAAAGCCGAAAAGACGCAGAGCTCCTCGACGTCGGAAAGTTGTTGCGGATGATAGTGCAGAAACAACCGCGCCGACGTTAGAAAGCCAGCCTGAAGAAGCTTCGGCTCTTGACGCTGACGCTCAATCTGCCCAAGTAGCTGCCGAAGTAGCTGCGGCAGCACCCGCGGGCATAGAAGTTTCTGGGGATACAGAGGACAAACCAGCTAAACCGAAACGCGCACCGCGTAAAAGGGCGACTACGGCCACCCGACGTCCTCGTAAAAAAGCTGAAGCAAAAACTGAAGTGAGTGATGTCACTGCTGTCACTGATGTCACGACTGAAGCTCCTGCAACTGGTGATACAGACGTAAAAACGGCGGCTGTAGAGGAAAAACCAAAACGTCGGACAAGAGCCAAGGCTCCAGCCAAACCGCGAAGCACAACAACGCGCACGCGTAAAGCCAAAGCCTCGCCAACAGCAGAAGTGTCTGCAGGGAAAGCTGAGGTCACGCCAACTCCGGTAGAAACTGCCGTGGCAAGAAAAGCCCCTGTCAAGCAGTCCACGGCATCAACCCCGGTTATCAGCAAAGCTGTCACACCAGCGCCAGTGCCTTTGACACCCACGGCTCCGACAACCGTATCGACACCAACACAGGCACAGCCTGCACCAGTGAAGACAGGAACAGCCGATCCAAAGAAAAAAGGGTGGTGGAGCCGAATTACTGGCCACTAAGCCTTAAGAGTACCAACCGATTATAACTCATCCTGTAATCGGTCCTGAATAACAAAAGCCCCATGCAACTTTAGCTGGGGCTTTTGTTATTGGTCCACATCAATGATTTTTCATGAACTTACGAGACCTACAGTGAGAAGGAAGCGAAACCCTCTTCTCTTTAACTCCAGTCTTTCAGCCGTTTTATTGCCTCAAGCATGGTTTCTTCTGATCCGGCAAAAGAAAACCTCATAAAGTGATCACCGCTATAGGGGTCAAAGTCAACGCCGGGGGTCGCGGCAATACCTGTGTCATC
>MABB01000090.1:13239-17214 GCA_002162915.1 Rhodospirillales bacterium 47_12_T64 | reverse complement strand
TGACTGTCGTTTGTTCTATGACTGATGTCTGCATAGATATAAAAACCGCCATCCGCGGGGGCCAGCTTTCCAAAGCCGACGGAAGGCAGTTCGTTTAACAGGATATCTCGATTTCGCGTATATTGTTGAACGTACTCATCCAACACATCATAACAATCAAAAACCGCCGCACCGGCAATCTGAGAAAGTGTTGGCGGTGAGATGAAGAAATTCTGTGCCAAACATTCTTCCGGACGCACCATGTTTTCTGGAAGCACCATCCACCCCAGTCGCCATCCCGTCATGGAAAAATACTTGGAGAAAGAATTAATAACAAAGCTATCGTCGGTAAACTTCAGGGCTGTCGTTGCCTTCGTACCATAAGTAATTCCGTGATAAATTTCATCAGATATCAGGCGGATTTGTTTTCTCTCGCAGTATTCAACAATGTTCTTCAGGGCCTGTTCATCCAGCATTGTACCTGCTGGATTAGAAGGGCTCGCGATAATCAGACCGTCGAGATCCTCGCCCAAAGCATCCAGAAGCTCTGGTGAGGGCTGGAAGCGCTCATTGGGACCGACTTCGACAAGAACGGGCTCGATCCCCAAAGCGGTTAAAATATTTCGATAAGCCGGATAACCGGGTGCCGCCAGTGCAACCTTGTCACCAGGATCAAACGCCGCCAAAAAGGATAACAAAAATCCAGCCGAAGAGCCGGTTGTTACCATAATACGCTGGGGATCAACGACTTGATTATACAAGTGTTTATAATGTTCTGCGATACGCTGGCGCAGAACAGGAATCCCCAACGCATCAGTGTACCCTATGGCTTCGGTATCAATAGCTCTTTTCACCGCTTCAAGCACTGGCGGTGGTGCAGGTGTCACGGGTTGCCCAAGAGAAAGGTGCAAGATGTCTTCCCCGGCGGCTGCCCTTTCATTGGCAGAGCGCAGAACATCCATCACGATGAAGGGGGGAATATCCCCCCTCGACGATAACTTTAACGCCATAAATCTATCCTATGGTGAGTTAACACTTACAAACTTCTTGGGATATAGATCACCCGATACAAATCAATCAGGTCGTTTTGGCATTATTGAGCCAGGCGGCTAAGACCATATCCACGATTATCTGCAGCTGCGGTACACGTTTCTGGGTTGAATTTCAGACTCTCGGCACAATACACAGAATTCACACGGCCAAATTCTGGTGCTGGACGCGCATCATGCCCCCGCTCCTTTAGAGAGGCAACAAGAGCAGCAGCGGAGTTTTTCTCATAGAAAACCACATCCGGCTTGCCGCTGTGATGCAATCTGGAAGATTTTTCAGAATCCTTAAGGGCTTGGCCCGCCAATAAAGTGTTCGCCATGACCTTTCCAAGCGCAGAAGCACCGACGGCACCTCCGGCAGCAGTCCCGGCATAACGAGAAAATGTGGTCGGATCATTCGCAACAACAACACTAATCAATGTACCGATTCCATCCACAGAAGATCGCGGCGGCGCAGCTAAAATAACCCCGGTGTCCTGCGCCATACGGCCAGAACCAAACAACCCGTTCAGCGTAAAGCTACAAGCAACTGAATTGTTGTAACGATCAATAACGGCAAAGCCAGCCGCATAAGGATTACCAGAGGCTGCAACAGGTTGGTAAGAAAGAGAAGAAACTGGCGTTGCATGGCCTTCATCAAAGTTACTGAAATTAGCCTCCAAGGCTTCAACACCCAAGCTATCTTGAGCAGATAGCTTTCCGGAAGCGACACCACCACGGCTTGCTTGCGCTCGTTTCAGGGCTTCGACAAAAATATGCGCACGTTCTTCTGGATCCGCATCAGCATAGACATCATCCGCATTCAATTGCCCAATAAGGTGCGCAGCAACGAGAGCGCCATTGCTGTAATCACCGGAAAAATGAGCCAAATCATTCCCCACCTGGACAGAAAGAGGCTCCTCCATTGAAGGCAGATAATTGCGAATGTCATCAACGGTCAAAGGAAGGCCTGCTGCGGTAGAGGCTTCGGCAAATCGTCTGGTTAGTGGTCCGGCGTAAAGATACCCGGCACCCTGAGCCCTTAAACCGGATAACACACCCGAAAGTTCCGGTTGCGTCAAATTATCCCCTTCACGTGGCAGTCGACCATCGGCCCGGGCAAATTTACTCAAGAGCTCGGCATTAACCCCAAGACGTTTATTTGCGAGGGCCAGATCATATGCGAAAGAGCGACTGACTGGGTTCCCAAATCGTGCCAGATTCTCACCATAGGAGACCAATTTCTGCCACCGTACAGATCCATATTTAGCATGCAATGCCGCCATTACGCGGGGCGCTTTGGGAATGACACCGCCTGAGGGAGAAGATTTTGGTAAAAAGTTCGCGGCAACAGCCGTATTATCTTCTTTATTATAATAGGAACAGGTCCCTCCGGCGGCCAAACCAACACGTGATGGCATTGTGACCGACATGGTAAAATACATGGCCACAGCCGTATCAATGGCAGTGGCACCATTACCAAGAAGTTCCCGTCCCACCTGGGCTGCGCGCGGTTCATCGGCAGAGACAAGACCCGCAAATCCCTTCACAGTCTGGAGAGTTCCTTTTTCAGGCTCACTTGTTGTATCACAAGCGGAGAGTAGCAATCCCCCCAAACATACTGTTAAGATGGCCGAGCTGACTTTCGTCTTCCGGAAAAAGGTATCTTGCATTGCTGACGCTTTGCCCCCAATTGGTTATATTAAACTCTCTTAAACCTGCGAGTACTGAACGTTGTTAAAACGCCGACCCAGCCTGATTTTACGTATCATCACTCTTATTGCCACTGTTACTTTCGCGTTACCAGCAAAAGCTCAGGGCTTAAACCTGATCCGAGACGCAGAAACAGAACATGCAATTCGCAGCTATGCCACCCCTATTTTTCAAGCCGCAGGTATTAGCCCGCAGAGTGTAAAGATTTTCATCGTCAATGACAAAAGCCTTAATGCCTTTGTTACGTCCGGCAACCGTATGTTTGTGAACACGGGCCTGATCATGAAAGCCAAAACACCGTCAGAGGTGATCGGTGTTATCGCTCACGAAACCGGACACATTGCCGGGGGACATGTCGCCTTTCGTGGTGAAAGTATCGACAAGGCAATCATTACCAACATTGCCAGTTACCTCTTGGGCATTGGTGCCGCAATTGCTACGGGACAAGGAGAAGCAGCCGCTGTGGTAATTGGCGCGGGCCAAAGTTTTGCTTTGAGAAATTTCCTGAGTTACACACGCCAGCAAGAATCTTCAGCAGATCAGGCCGCTGTAAAATACCTGAGAGCAACAGAGCAGTCTCCTGAAGGATTGAGAAATTTCATGGGCCTGCTCAGAGGACAGGAAGTTCTTCTCAGTAAAAATCAGGACCCATACTTAAGAAGCCACCCGCTGACACAACAGCGTTATAATTTTCTGGAAAACCAAGTCTTAAAATCACCTTATGCAGGGAAAACCGATTCGCCCGAGACCATAGAAGCCCATAACAGAATTGTTGCCAAGTTGGTTGGCTTTCTCGAATCCTCAAGCCAAGTGTTCAGGAAATACCCGGAAGAGGACACCACACAAGCCGCCAGGTACGCTCGGGCCATATCTTATTATCGCTCTACAGATTTAGAGAATGCCTCTCGGGAACTGGATAACTTGTTATTGGAATCTCCAAACAATCCTTATTACCTCGAACTGAAGGGGCAAATACTTTTCGAGTTTGCCAAGGGAAGCGACGCCGTTCCTTATCTGGAAAAAGCATCAGAACTGGCACCGGAAGCAGCACCAATCAGGTCATTATTGGTGCGGGTACTGGTCGAGGAAAACAACCCTGTTCAAGATGATAAAGCCCTCAAACATATTACTAGAATTTTGCAGTCTGAGCCAAATAATCCAGGCGTGTGGCGTCAGGCCGCAATAATTCACGGACGTAAGGGCGATAAGGGAATGACGTACCTTGCGCTGGCCGAAGCAGCTTATGGTCGGGGTA
>MABB01000090.1:11180-13226 GCA_002162915.1 Rhodospirillales bacterium 47_12_T64 | reverse complement strand
TATCTTTCAATCCGGCAGAGCAACTGAACTACTGTCCAAAGGCTCTCCAGCTTGGTTGCGGGCATCTGATCTAAACAGTGCTGCCGATAGAAAAGATAAGCAGCGCAAAAAGGGCTCATAAATATATAAAGAGTCCGCTGCGGCTTATTTCGTGCACATTCACACCAAGAAATTATAAGTGACGCCACGTCTATTCACATGAAAGTTCTTTGCATCGTGTAATCGCTTTCCTCATACTCTTCACCTAATTTAAAAGTAGATAGAGATTTTCATAAGATGTTTCCCAAGGTTAAAGCAGCACTCGTTTCCGGCATCGTGTTAACAACAATGTTCACAGGCCATTCCCTCTATGCTCAAGAGCAAACTTTAGAGGAAACAAAGGCTTTTGAGGAAGCTGTACGGAAATATTTACTAAATAATCCAGAGGTGATTATACAGTCCCTCACCCGGTATCAGGAGCTTCAGGCCCAACGCGAAGAAGAACAGAAACAACTGTCCATCGTTTCCAGTCTGGAAGAGCTTCACAACTCCCCAGATTCGCCAGTACTCGGTAATCCAGAGGGCGATGTTGTACTTGTAGAGTTCTTTGATTATCGCTGCCCTTATTGCCATAAAGCCTCAACCATCATAAAGGCTTTGATCGATGAAGATCCCAACTTAAAAGTCGTGATGAAAGAATTTCCAATCCTCAGCCCAGAATCGACCATCGCAGCTCGCGCAGCCTTAGCGGCTGGCAAGCAAGGAAAATATGCCGAATACCATTTTGCACTGATGGATAACCCTCAAGACCTTTCTCAAACCAGACTGCGCGCGCTTGCTGAAGATCTTGGGATGGATCTGGATCAATTTACTGCTGATATGAAATCCCGAGAAATCGGCGAAGCTATTTTAAAAACTCGCCAGCTTGCACAACGTATTGGCGCTAATGGCACTCCGGCCTTTGTTGTCGGAACCAGAAGCGTTTCACCTGGCACCAGCTATGAAGTCTTTAAACAAATTATTGCCGATATCAGAAATAACAAGCAGAGCTGATTGGCAAAATTGAAGAAAAGCGGTCAAATTGTTGGTCCTGTAGATAGGTTATTTCCCTGCCTGCCTCATATTCTCGCGACATCCCAGCCACATCAGGGATAAAAAAGGCCTAACTTAGCCCGCAAAGATTGCACCGACTGCAACGCTATGTTAGGCCTAATCAATTCATTTAACTGAAATGAATGGTGTATACCGTTGCCGTCAGTGTTGCTTTTAAACGGCCCCAATTTAAATTTGTTGGGAACCCGTGAACCAGAGATTTATGGCTCTGAAACCCTTGAAGACCTTAACGCCCTGTGTAAACGACGGGCAAAGGCGCTTGGGATTTCTTTAGTATGCCAGCAATCCAACTGGGAAGGCCAACTGATAGACTGGACCCACGAAGCCCGTGGTGTTCACGAAGGTATCATCATTAACCCGGGTGCACTCACCCATACTTCTATAGGCTTACTTGACGCTCTCAAGGGGGTCAATCTGCCTGTCATAGAGGTTCATATTTCCAATATCCATCGTCGGGAAAGCTTTCGACATCAATCCTATGTTTCACAGGCCGCCGTTGGTGTCATCTGTGGACTGGGACGTCAGGGTTACTTTTTGGCGATGGATGCCATGGCAAACGTTTTAAACAGCGAACAAGAATTATAATGTCCAAACTTGAAGTAAATGAGAAGGTTATCCGCACCCTCGCCGGCTTGCTGGATGAGACGGACCTAACTGAAATTGAATACGAGGCCGACGGCCATCGTATTCGTCTGGTACGTGGTGGCACAGTGGTTCAGGCTGTTGCTCCTGTTGCGGCACCCGCCGCCAATCCAGCCGGAGCACCTGCAGCGAGTGATGGAGGCATTCCCGCGAACGCCATAACATCACCAATGGTTGGAACGACCTATCTTGCTGCGGAACCAGGCGCGCCTGATTTTGTTAAGGTTGGGGACCGTGTTAACGAAGGTCAGACACTTCTGATTATCGAAGCCATGAAGGTCATGAACCCTCTGCCAAGTCCGAAATCCGGTG
>MABB01000090.1:6185-11173 GCA_002162915.1 Rhodospirillales bacterium 47_12_T64 | reverse complement strand
ACAAATCCTCGTCAGTGATGGTCAGCCAATTGAATTTGGTGAACCGCTGATGGTCATTGAATAATAGCTGGCATAAGAAGGCTCCATGTTCAAAAAGATCCTGATTGCCAACCGCGGAGAAATTGCTCTTAGAATTCAAAGAGCATGCCGCGATATGGGCATCGAAACCGTTGCGGTTCATTCCACCATAGATTCTGATGCCATGCACGTGCGTTTGGCAGATGAGTCAGTATGTATCGGCCCTCCTGCGAGTAAGGACAGCTATCTAAATATTCCAGCAATTTTATCAGCAGCAACCATGACTGGTGCGGATGCAATCCACCCCGGCGTTGGCTTTCTTTCGGAAAATGCTAATTTTGCTGAGATGGTGGAAGAACACGGCTTTACCTTCATTGGTCCCTCTCCGGAACACATACGCATTATGGGAGACAAGGTTGTCGCAAAAGAGACTGCGATCAAACTTGGTATCCCGGTTGTGCCCGGATCTGACGGTGAATTGAAAAGCGCCGAACAGGGAATAGAACTCGCTGCAAAAATCGGGTACCCAATAATCATCAAAGCCCGTTCAGGTGGTGGCGGTCGCGGCATGAAAGTCGCGAACAACGACGCTGAACTTCGCGAAGGTTTCCGGCTGGCGCGAACAGAAGCAAAAGCGGCCTTTGGCGATGATGTCGTTTACATGGAAAAGTATCTCGGCACACCGCGTCATATCGAAGTCCAGCTTCTTGGTGACGGGCAGGGGAATGCGATCCATGTTGGCGAACGCGACTGCTCATTGCAGCGTCGTCATCAAAAGGTACTCGAAGAAGCACCTTCTCCGATGTTAACCGACGAAGAGCGTAATCGTATTGGTAAAATCTCTGCCGATGCGATGAAACACTTCGATTACAAAAGTGCCGGTACGATCGAATACCTCTATGAGAACGGTAAGTTTTTCTTCATTGAAATGAATACTCGTATCCAGGTAGAGCATACAATTTCCGAAGCCATCAGCGGCATTGATCTCATGCGTGAGATGATTCGTATTGCTGCAGGCGAAAAATTGTGTGTGACCCAGGACCAAGTCGTTCTCAAAGGACACGCAATCGAATGTCGTATCAATGCGGAGCACCCCTTTAATTTCATGCCGTCACCGGGACAGATTAAAGCATACCACGCACCAGGTGGATTAGGCATCCGTGTAGATGCAGCGATCTATGCCGGGTACAAAATTCCACCAACCTATGATAGTCTTATTGCCAAGCTCATTGTTCTTGGTGATGATCGTGCTGATTGCATCATGAAAACAAGACGTGCCTTGCAAGAATACGTTATCGATGGCGTAAACACTTCGATCCCGCTTCATATGGAGTTGGTGAATAACGAACAATTCCAGTCTGGTGTTTACGATATCCATTGGTTGGAAAAGTTTGTCGACAGTATTAACGAAAAATAGGGCATTTCTGGGTACTCGAGCATAGATGTTATAGGGCATAGGTGTTCATGGAGATCACAGCAGATCTGTTACTAAAAGCATATACCATTGGGGTTTTCCCTATGGCCGAAAGTCATGATTCTCTGGATTTACATTGGATAGATCCAGAGAATCGCGGCATTCTCCCCCTCGATAAAATTCACATCTCACGATCTCTCAGAAAAACGCTTCGAAAAGCCCCTTTTGAAATAAGATGCAATACGTCTTTTTCCGAGGTTCTGGAAAATTGCTCCGCCACAACGGCACACCGCCCCGACACTTGGATAAATCCTCTTATAAAGAAGATTTATACTCAGTTATTTGAAAGAGGTTTTGCCCATACGGTTGAATGCTGGCGGGATGGCCAGCTTGTTGGCGGACTATACGGTGTCTCACTTGGCGGGGCATTTTTTGGCGAAAGTATGTTCAGCCGCAAAAGTAATGCCAGCAAGATTGCCCTCATTCATCTCGCTGCTCGGCTAAAAAAAGGTAAATACAGCCTGCTCGACACCCAGTTTACAACACAGCATCTCAGTCAATTTGGGACAATTGAGATTGACCGGGAAATTTATAAGCAGTGTTTGTTTGAAGCAATGCAGGCTCCCGCCCGCTTCCCTCTGGAACTGACAAATGCAGAGCTCGAAGATTTTATCGAGAGCAATATGGGTAATCACCCGTCAATCTATTCTGACGATTGATTTCCGCCATCGGCTTCGTTCTCGGGCTCTGAATTTGTGTTATCGGCAGCACTCTCTGCAGAGACGCAATCAACAACCCACACATCGTATACAGGGTGTTCCATCGCCGATATCGCCGGAGATGAGGCAAACATCCAACCAGAGAACATTCTTTTTTTCTCCACGTTTTCTTTTACATCATCTATTTCAAGGAAAGTAGCGGACTCTGGCATTTCTTCCGGGGAACTTTTACGACAATCTCTGGTCGTGATTTCAAGGCTACCAAATTTCACGGCTTGATTTATCGGTGCCTGAAACTCAGAGACACGCGCCGTAATCTTGTTCAGCCCCTGTAGAATAGCAACTTCATAAGGAATAAGATCAGCCTGGGAAGGCGTCGCTATCAGCGCACCTGCCAGAACAAATCCCGAAATAAAAGCCGCCTTAACTAAAGTTGTCTTCATCTAAGTTACCTCAGAACGCCTAGGTTCCTGAGCCTTTGTTGCCGTAAGGGTTAACCAACTCATCAACGATTGCTTGGAGAACTTCGCGAAGCTGGTTCTCATCTCCCCCCATAAGAATGGCATCTTCCAGCGCATCCTGGGAAAGTTCTCTTATTTCTTCGAGATTCTCATTTAAGACTTTGATCTTTTCAAGGCAGGAAAGAGGCGCTCCGTTTGGCTCTCGCCAGATTGTCCGGGATGTTTTGCTATCACTCATCTTCAATCACTCTTCCCAGCTCTTTTTCTGTGGCATTTTCTGGGGTATTTTTCTGGAGTATTTTTCTGGGACACTTTTCAATTCGCCCCTCAGAAAACAGATGATTATTCGGAATCTGCAGAAGAGAAAACAAAGCGGCCAAGAAGATCCATAAGGTTCACAGCGCCTTGAGTATCGTCAATCAATCCTCCCGCCTCTATGTAGGCATCATCCCCACCCGGCTCAAGACTGACAAAACTACCACCAAGCAAGCTCTCCGTCAGAATACGGGCTGACGTTCCTTTAGGTAACTTGATCTCTTCATTAATCCGGAGCGTAACAACCGCAAAATAAGTATCTTTATCAAGCTCCTGGCTCAGAACCGTACCGACCTTAACGCCGGCAATTTTCACATCTGTTCCAGATACAAGACCACTAGCATTATCAAACTCGGCAACAACCTCATAGCCCCCGGCAGAACCTGTTGAATTGTTGCTAAAGGCATAGAAGCCAAAGGAAACTGCGACAAGCAATACCAGCCCACCGATAATCGTTTCAACAATACTTCTATTCATGCAATCACCTGCGAAGAAAAGGTCGGAAAAATTCAGTAAATAGCTTTAATCCAAAACTATTCGTTTTGAGCAAACCTTAAAGAAAGAACCTACTCAGGTTGCCACGCATCATAATCGCCAGATACACGGGGACGTTCTCCGGCTTTAAGAGCACTCCCTTGAGGGCGATAGGCTTCGGCAGTCCCGGTTTTATTTGGCTCGTGTTTAAGCTGCCAATCGTGTTTGGCATAACCACCTTCGGGAGGAAGATCATTGGTTGTATGGTGTATCCATGCATGCCAGTCCGCAGAAATTCGGCTGGCTTCTGATACACCGTTATAAATCACCCAACGGCGCTCGGAGCGCAGGCTATTTGTATGTACGGCACTGCTACCCTTGGTGCGGTAAAATTTGTTGCCATCGTTATCCTGTCCAACAAGCTCGCCTTTGAGCCATGTAAACAAACGAGTTCCAAGAGGAGTTCCAGCCATTTCTCTTCCTTAATCGGGCGATGCCCATTCTATCTTTAGCAGTTATGCCATAAAGGCATTCTCTATTCAGTTAACAAAAGCCCGATTAACTTTCGTGCTTTCATAGAGGTTCTGGCTGAATATTACACTGCAACCTCTTTCAGTCCAGCTTAAAGGGCGTAAAAATGTCGTAATTTTCTTCTTGTTATAACTCAGCAGTTCCCTCGGGCGGAAGAAAAAGTCCGTTACTTTCAAGTACAGCTTTCCAATCCCCCTCATCAAGCTCATATCCCTCTTGCGCAATATCCCGGTTCCGGGCCTCAAAATCAGCTGGATTATACAACCTTGCCGGTGTGGCCTTGATACCTGCTTCCAGTCCTTTGATGATATTTTCATAGAGATCAGGCAGGTCCAGGCAGAGAAGCGTACAGCCAGGAAGAAGGGTTTCCGTTTTTGACAGAACACTCACCAGTAAATCTCCGATGTTTTCTGGTGCAATGCCCTGCATAAACGCATCGTGGGAAACCGGCAGACCGTAAAGCTCGATATGAAGAACTTCATCCTTTCCAGGTACACCAATAATACCACGGGTATGGCCGTATATTTCAGTGAGTAACTGGCCCTCTTCACTCAAGGGACTTTCAACGAAAGAGGCAAAACAGGCATAACCCTTCTCAACGGCCTCTTCAACCAATTGCCCGACGCCAATCAAATCACAGGTATCAGATATCACCGAAAGACCGATGCCTTTTTCCTTTGCCTGAATAAAGGCCTTTTCCAAAGCCAAAGGGCCTGCAACAGCCAGAGATTGCCCCCCCGCATGGAGAAAGGAAATATTTTCTTTCTCTGACCTTAACTCTATCAAGTTCAGATCAGTCTTAGTGAAAGCCTCGCTTTTTCGCGCAAGAAACCGTACCCCACAGCGGTGAATACGTTCAGCCCATTGAATCATTGCCGAGGCGCGATCAAGAGTGATGTCCTGAGCACCCCGTGCTTCCAGGCAGTCTTCAAGTTTGTCTTGAAAATCGAGTAAAGGTACCTTCATCCACCAATCTTTCGCTAACTCCTGAACCGAGCCATCCTTTACCATAGAGCCACGAGATGTACACGTGCTTAAGCGATTCCGTGCCTGTGA
>MABB01000090.1:0-6172 GCA_002162915.1 Rhodospirillales bacterium 47_12_T64 | reverse complement strand
AGCATCCTCCCAAAATGGCTGTGCAGAAAATTATCAACGAAGTAGGTAACTATGGGACCAAGACAATTTCATCGTATCTTCTCAGTTGTTGACTTTTCCTTGCCGCCTCGGCCCGAACAGTTTTATCTGTCTGGCTTAAGTGTCAGAAAATTGACAAAAACGAACCCGGAAGAACATCCGGTTGTTTGAGTGAGTACAGATCTTGAATAAAACGGAAATCATCCCGAAAACAAGAAAAGTTCCCGGGACAGGGATGTTGACCGGTATTATCGGCGGTATATCCTTTGGGTTGATCACGCCAATCTCGCCCCTCGCCAATGATGCCGGGAGTTCACCGATGACCATTACCATCATTCGGTTTCTTCTCGGTGGGTTGCTTATGGGACTTATCCTGCTTTTCACCCGGGGGAGCTTTCGTGTTCCCAAAGGAAAACGTCTCCCCCTACTCGCGATGAGCTTTCTCATTTTCACGGTGACCGTTTTTTATCTGTCCGCCGTTGTTTATATTCCTGTCAGTCTGGCCGCCATTCTTTTTTACACCTACCCGATTATTGTCACGGTAATAGATCCTCTTTTGCAACGCCGCTTACCAAGTGCGGCCCAACTTGGACTATCGCTGTTGGCATTTACGGGGATTGCCATTGCGATGGGCCCTTCGATTGATAACCTCGACTGGCGCGGAATAGGATTTGTCGCCCTCGCCTCGCTATCCATATCTGGCACTCTGATCATCAGTAGAAAAGTTGTTTCAGAAGTCGATAATCTTACGATCGTCTTTTACGTGAACATCATTGCGATCGGTTTTGCATGCCCCTACCTGCTTTTAGGCAGTGACGTTGCTGTTAGAGAAATACTGCAAGAGATTACGCCGGGCACGATATCCGGTCTGAATTATGCCGTCCTCATAGCTGGGCTTTATCTCTTGGCTACCCTTGCACAAATAGCCACTGTTGGCTTTGTTGGCCCCGCGCGAACAGCAATGCTTTTCAATATCGAACCCGTCGTGACAATCCTCGCGGCGGTTGTTCTCTTGAACGAAAGCCTGACCAACTTGCAGACTATCGGCTCTTTGCTCGTTTTATCGGCTGTCGTTCTCTCTTGCTATCGCCCTGTGAGAGTCTGAATACTCTGGCTTAATACTTCGTATAAAATACAACCCATTGGGGCACCATCAAAGATCGAGGTTTCGTTTTGCCCAACTCGATCAAAGAACTACAGCCCTATAGCCGCAACGACACAGGCGGCTTTCTCTGAGGTTCGATTTCATATCTCTGACACGAATCGGTAACGAATCAAGATTACATTTAAAGGGTATTGTTGAGCGATAGATTCGCCTCCACGAGGTATTTTATTTCCATGATTATTTAAAAAGAAAACAACATTTTACATATGTACAGAAGAGGTTGATTTACCCACTATTTTTCAGGAAAACCAAATTCTCTTCTCTCTCTATCAACAAGTTTATCCACAGGCTTATCAAGATCCTTCTAAGCACAAAATGTGGTGTCAATACGCAAAAATGTGATGACGAAAACTAAATATTGTGGTTAAATAATCCCAGATCAACAAAATGTGCTTCTCTTCGCAGAAAACCGCAGAGTCCTGAGACTTGCGGACCTAGTAATATGAGTGAGCTTTGGGACAGGATATCAACACCCTGTTCCGGAGCTTAATTAATGAGTCTTGTTATATTTAAAGGGGATACGGCATGCGCATCGCACGTCGCTTTACGGAAACCGGGAAAGACGTCTATGACGCCATTGAGTTTCGCACCACCACAAGCGAAATCAAAAACCCGGATGGCTCTATCGTTTTTCAGGCAAAGAACATTGAAGTTCCAGCCAAATGGAGCCAAGTGGCTTGCGATATCATCGCGCAAAAATATTTCCGCAAACGCGGCATCCCCCAAAGGCTTAAAAGAATAGAAGAAAATTCTGTCCCGTCTTGGTTGTGGCGTTCAGAACCTGATCACGATGCAATGTCCGACATCCCCGAGGACGAACGCATCATCGGCGAAACTTCTGCGAAACAGGTTTTTGACCGTCTTGTTGGCACATGGACTTACTGGGGTTGGAAAGGTGGTTATTTCGATAGCGAAGAGGACGCACAGACCTACTTCGACGAAATGCGCTATATGCTGACCAACCAGATGACCGCACCGAACTCTCCACAGTGGTTCAACACAGGTCTTCACTGGGCCTATGGTATCGACGGTCCCGGCCAAGGTCACCACTATGTGGATTATCAGTCAGGCAAGCTTACCAAGTCCAAGTCCTCTTACGAGCATCCTCAACCGCACGCTTGTTTCATCCAATCCGTCGGTGATGACCTTGTTAATGACAACGGCATCATGGATCTTTGGGTCCGTGAAGCACGTCTGTTCAAGTATGGCTCTGGTACTGGCACCAACTTCTCTCGTGTTCGTGGTTCAGAAGAACCTCTATCCGGTGGTGGTAAATCTTCCGGCTTGATGAGCTTCTTGAAAATCGGCGACCGTGCAGCTGGTGCTATTAAATCAGGTGGCACGACACGTCGTGCTGCCAAGATGGTTACTGTCGATCTGGATCACCCGGACATCGAAGAGTTCATCAACTGGAAAGTTATCGAAGAACAGAAGGTTGCTGCTCTCGTTGCCGGCTCAAAAATTTGTCAAAAACACCTGACAAAAATTATGGCCGCTTGCAATGATGAAGAGCTTGACGATAAGGACCGCATCGATCCCCGTAAAAATACCACACTGAAAGCAGCCATTAAAACAGCGCGTAGCCACGAAGTTCCCATGAGCTACGTTCAACGTGTTCTCCAGTTCGCACAACAGGGCTTCACAAACATTGAGTTTGACACCTACAACACCGATTGGGACTCAGATGCCTATCTGACGGTTTCCGGCCAAAACTCAAACAACTCTGTCCGCGTTTCCAATGGTTTCTTCCAAAAACTAGAAGAAGACGGTGACTGGGATTTGATCCGTCGTATCGATGGCAAAGTACATAAAAGCATCAAGGCCCGTGAACTCTGGGATCAGGTGAACTATGCAGCCTGGGCCTGTGCAGATCCGGGCATCCAGTACGACACCACGATCAACGAGTGGCACACCTGCCCGAAATCAGGTCGTATCAACGGCTCCAATCCTTGTTCGGAATATATGTTCCTGGATGATACTGCCTGTAATCTGGCATCCATGAACCTCATGACCTTCCTGCGCGAAGACGGTAGCTTCGATATCGAAGCTTATACCCATACAACCCGCCTTTGGACCATTGCCCTCGAGATCTCCGTGATGATGGCTCAGTTCCCGTCCAAGGCGATTGCGCAATACTCTTACGAATTCCGTACTCTGGGTCTCGGTTATGCCAACATCGGCGGCATGCTGATGTCCACAGGCGTATCTTATGATTCTGCAGAGGGGCGCGCAATCTGTGCTACTCTGAGCGCGATCATGACCGGTACAGCCTATGCGACGTCTGCTGAAATGGCGGGTGAGCTCGGTGCCTTCAAACGCTACGATCTAAACAAAAAAGACATGTTGCGTGTGATCCGTAACCATCGCCGTGCTGCTTACGGTGAAGAAGCTGGTTATGAAGGCCTGGAAATTAATCCTGTTCCAATCGCAGCAAGAGAGTGCCCGGATCAGGCACTGGTTGCGGCGGCAAAATCTGCTTGGGATGATGCCCTCGCCCTTGGTGAGAAACATGGGTTTAGAAACGCCCAGACAACCGTTGTTGCCCCAACTGGCACCATCGGCCTTGTTATGGATTGTGATACCACAGGGATCGAGCCTGATTTTGCACTTGTTAAGTTCAAAAAGCTCGCGGGTGGTGGTTACTTTAAAATCATCAACCGCACTGTACCTGGCGCCCTGAGCAATCTCGGTTACAGTGATGCGCAAGTTGATGACATCATCAAGTTTGCCGTTGGCCATGGCACTTTAAAAGATGCCCCTGCGATTAATCATGACAGCCTGAAAGCCAAAGGCTTCACTAATGCGTCGATCGATGTGATCGAAGCAAGTCTCGGCAGTGCCTTTGATATCAAGTTCATCTTCAACAAATGGACTCTCGGCGAAGAACTCTGCACCAAGGTGCTTGGTTTCACTGAAGCTCAGCTCAATGACATGAACTTCGATATGCTGAAAGAACTCGGTTTCAGCCGTAAAGATATCGATGTTGCGAATGTCTATTGTACAGGTTCGATGACGCTTGAAGGTTCACCGCATCTTAAAGACAAGCACCTGCCGATCTTTGATTGTGCGAACCCTTGCGGCAAAACCGGCAAGCGTTTCTTGTCTGCAGAAAGTCATATTCGCATGATGGCCGCATCTCAGCCGTTCATTTCCGGTGCGATCTCCAAAACCATCAATATGCCAGCAAACGCGATAATCGAAGATTGTAACGATGCTTACATGCTGTCCTGGAAACTTGGCCTGAAAGCCAATGCTCTCTACCGCGATGGTTCCAAACTGTCACAACCGCTTTCATCCGGTGTTCTTCTCGACCTTGACCACGATGATGAGGATGTCGCAGAGGCTTCCACTTCCAAGCGTGTAGAAATTGTTGCAGAGCGCATTATCGAACGTGTGATCGAAAAAACCATTACAGAGCGCAAAAAACTGCCTTCACGTCGTAAAGGTTACACTCAAAAAGCCATCGTTGGTGGTCACAAGGTGTATTTGCGTACCGGTGAATACGAAGATGGTGCCTTGGGCGAAATTTTCATCGATATGCACAAAGAAGGCGCCGCCTTCCGCAGCCTGATGAACAACTTCGCCATCGCGATTTCCATCGGCCTGCAGTACGGCGTTCCTTTGGATGAATTCGTTGAAGCTTACACCTTCACCCGTTTTGAGCCATCAGGGATGGTTGAAGGCAACGACGTGATCAAGATGGCAACCTCCATCCTTGATTACCTCTTCCGCGAGTTGGCTGTTTCCTATCTTGATCGTAATGATCTTGCCCACGTTGTACCTGCAGATATTCTACCGGATTCACTTGGTAAAGGTACGGGGGAAAGCAGTGCACCCGCAGCAGAAGACGCCGTTGTAGAAACCGTACGTCGCGTTGCCTCTACAGGTTACGTTCGCAACAAGCTGATGGTCGTAAACGGAGGGCGTACACCTGATGAAGTTGTTTCCGAAGTGAAGCAGAAAGTCGTCAGAACGCCGGAAACAGAAACAGTTGGCGAAACGGTCGTAACCAAAGCGCCAAACCAGCGTAATGAACGAGTTCGCGAAGCCCGTATGAAGGGCTACGAAGGGGATTCCTGTCCTGAATGTGGAAACTTCACGCTGGTCCGAAACGGTACTTGCCTGAAATGTGATACCTGTGGAGGTACGACAGGTTGCTCCTAAATCAGGAGCTTAAGGATCAGCCGTAGTGAGGTATGGCTGATAGAAGTGCGGTGAGCGCGACCGGATTATACCCTGTGTCGCATCCCGCTTCTTCGCAGCAAAAAGGGTGGCTTCGGCCGCCCTTTTTGTATTTTCACTTTCTGTTTCATCTGCTGATATTGCTCAAAGCATGCTCTTGATCGCACGATCCCAGGTGGGTTCAGGGGAAAATTCTTGTGCCAGAAAATCGATCAAGCAACGCACCCTTCGGGGTAAAGATCTGTTTTCTGCATAGACAGCATAAACAGCATTATCGGACCACTCATGGTCTGCAAAAAGCGGGATGAGCGTCCCCTTCATGATCGAGGGGTAAGTGATGAATGTGGGCTCCAGAATAACACCCAGTCCCGCTTCTGCTGCGTCGCGTAAAATATCTCCATTATTCGCCGCAAAGCGCCCGGCTATATTTACGCGGCCTTTCGTCCCGTCTGGTCGGACGAAAGGCCATAAGGTCTTTGAGCGAGATGTCCGATACATCAACCCGGGAAACGCCGAAAGATTTTCAGGACGATTTGGTCGACCGTTCTGCTCTATAAACTTTGGACTTACACAGGGACAATGGCGAACCTGGGTCAACTTTTTCGCAATCAGCGCGCTATCTGCAAGACGCCCGATCCTGATTGCAAGGTCAAAACCTTCGGCGATCAAATCAACCCGTCGGTCACTCAACTCCGCTTCCATCATGACCTCTGGGTGGAGGATCATAAACCGCGAGAGCACAGGCCCCAGATGCATCGTGGAAAAAGTCAGAGGCGCTGCAATTCGGATACGGCCAACCAAATCCCC
>MABB01000051.1:609-2289 GCA_002162915.1 Rhodospirillales bacterium 47_12_T64 | reverse complement strand
TTTTACATTGATAAGTATGTCCGAAACTGGACACGTACCGCATCTGAAAGATCTCAAAAGCTGGCGAATGCGATGGGGCGCCACAGGGCCGAAGCAGATCAAACAACTGAAAATGGGTAACAAACACCGCCCAATACAGATCAACAACCGATAATTTTCACCCCAAGTACATTGCCGGATCCATATCGGGGCCCACGGAAGCTTCATGCATGAGGCGCATACTTTGCCAGAATTCGTTGAAGTGTACGTCGGTGCATTCTAAGGCGACGTGCTGTTTCAGATACATTTCGGTCACACTGTTCGTAAACTCTCTGAATATGTTCCCAGCGCACACGATCAGCCGTCATTGGCAGTTCAGGCGGCGGAGGCATATCACCGTCTTCACTTGACTGAAGAAGCGTCGCCGCAACTTGATCAGGATCAGCAGGTTTAGGTAAATAATCCAGGGCACCAACCTTAACAGCGG
This sequence comes from Rhodospirillales bacterium 47_12_T64, assembly GCA_002162915.1. Taxonomy (GTDB): domain Bacteria; phylum Pseudomonadota; class Alphaproteobacteria; order Kiloniellales; family Kiloniellaceae; genus Kiloniella. Next base: position 1,823 of record MABB01000051.1, on the reverse strand, counting down.
CAACCGCAGTCGCGATATTTCCATATCCGGTTAGAACAACGACACGCGCATCTTTGGACGTTTCATGAATAGCTTTCACCACGTCAAGCCCACTGCCATCTTGGAGACGTAAATCAACAACAGCGTATTCCTGAATTTCCGCATTCGCCATTCTAATGCCGTCAGCAACAGAGTTTGCAACTACAGGAGCAAAACCTCTTCGCTCCATCGCCCGCGACAATCGGTCAGCAAAACGTTCATCGTCATCAACGATCAGCAACTTTTTAGCTTCGGCTTCTTGAGAATCGGCCATTACTTGTTTACCCCTAGATAATATCTATTTTTTCTAATTATTACTTAATTTAGGCGCTGAACCCCTGTTGGTCAAAGCAGCAATTGTCTGAACTGTCTTGCAAAATAATCATACAGGGTTAGTCATACCCGGAAGGAAGGGGACGTGATCTGGATGGATCAATATTAGGGACCGTTGGTATTTCAACCTCCAGTCTCTGACGCGGCCATACAACTTCAACAATAGCTCCACCTTGCAAATGATTTGAATAGGTAACTTTTCCACCAGTATGAGCAAGAAGGGTCGTTGCAATAAAAACCCCCAATCCCATGTGTTCTCCATCTTCCTCCTTACGGGATTCTATTGCCTTTTGAGCATGTTCTCTATTGGAAATCAATGGATCTCCCAACCTGCCCAACACTTGAGAATCAAAGCCGGGGCCATCGTCATGAATCGTCAGGGTTATCGTACGTTCATTCCAAAAAACGGATATATCGACGTTCTCATGAGCGAACTGAATAGCATTCTGTGCAAATAGCCCCAGGCTGTGCAAAATTTCCGGGCTGCGTAAAACCATAGGATGGTCACTGCCCTCCTTCCCACTTGCACCAGAGGTAATCCCAGAGGTAATCATTGTCTTGATCTCTATTTTTTCATAAGGCTCCACTGCCGCCTCAATCAAACTTACGATCGGAATAATATTATACGGATCCCCCCCATCTTCTTCCGGTAAAGTAGCAAGGTTTTGCAGTATCTCACGACACCTCAGGATTTCACTGATTAGCAGCTCAACGTCAGGCAAATAAATATCGTCCGGGGGGAGTTCTTCTTTCATTTCCTTTGCGACGACAAACATGGTCCCTAATGGACTGCCAAGTTCATGCGCCGCGGCTGCGGCTAACCCACCGAGGGCAGATAATTTTTGTTCTCTCGCCAAAGCCAT
>MABB01000051.1:0-559 GCA_002162915.1 Rhodospirillales bacterium 47_12_T64 | reverse complement strand
ATGATACATAAGCAGCAAGAAATATCGCGGTAAAAACCAGCGCTGCCCACAAACCATAAAGATACAATGAGTGCAGGAAAAAACTACCCTCTGGCCAAGACAGCGGAATGTACCAGAAGACATCGACCGTAACCGCAATAATAGCCAGAAGGCTCAGACAAAGAGTACTTCGGCGTGTCAAAATTGATGCCGAAACGGTAACAGGTCCCAATATCAATATTGAAAAGGGATTTGTGAGGCCTCCAGTTAAAGACAAAAGAACAGATATCTGTATCAAATCAAAAGCCAGCGCCATGGTGGCTTCTTTATTTCGTAACCAGGAAGAGGCCGGTCGCGTTGATACTTGTGCGATATTCAAGACACCAGACGTCAGCACAACGAGAAATGCCGGTATCAAGGGCAGCTCGAAACCTAATCCAAAATGGGCGGTCAGCAGCGCAATCGTCTGTCCACAGATTGCCATCCACCTGATAAAGACGAGCGTTCTTAGACGCACCCGTCCCTGATCGGGTTGCAATCCCACCTCTGGCTCTAACCGAAAAGTATTCTTCACTTTATG
>MABB01000119.1:14951-25778 GCA_002162915.1 Rhodospirillales bacterium 47_12_T64 | reverse complement strand
AAATCGCGATCAGGCCTTCTCCAAAAGAAAAACTCCACCCTTTCTGGTCCTTTCTCGCTTTTTCAGCAAGCGGCTATACTGCGGGTTTAATCGCCGTAGGCGGCCCTCCAATCGTGTTATGGGTCATGGCCCACAAATGGACCAATCAACAGATAAGAAGTTTTCTTTTTGCCAGCTTTTTAGCAAGTGCACCAATCAATGCCGTCGTGCTTTATCTGGTGCTCGGAGAGAGTATCTTTACTCCGATGCTCTATGGCTTGGCATTTTCTCCGTTGATTGCTTTAGGTTCACATCTTGGCGTAAAACTAGGGCATGCTTTCTCTCCCGAAAGGTTGAGAACCATTGCCTTTGCCATTCTGGCTTTAAGCTCAATTTCTTCTATCGGCGCGCCTCTGTTACACTAGAGTTCAGGCCCCGATATCACCTCGGCGTCATAATGTCTTTTTCTAAAGGTTGAGATTCTCTGCCAGTTCTGCTTTATTCCGGCATCATCCCAAACTGGAGTCGAGTACAGTGTCCGAACAACCAAAAACATTCCCTGTTTCCTGGGAACAATTACATCGTGATGCCAAAGCACTATCCTGGCGTCTCATGAACGAAGGTCCGTTTAAGGGAATCCTCGCAGTCACCAGAGGTGGCCTGGTACCCGCGGCAATTATCGCCCGCGAGCTTGATATTCGTCTGATTGATACCGTTTGCATCGTCAGCTATTCAAGCAGCAATAGGCAGGGTGAATTGCAAGTCCTCAAAGAAGCCCCGAAAGAGAGCAAAGGCTGGTTAATTGTCGATGATCTCGTTGATACCGGAAAAACCGCCCGTGCTGTACGCGAAATGATGCCAGATGCACACTTTGCCACTTTGTACGCAAAGCCAGCTGGTAAGGATATCGTTGATAGCTTTATTACCGAAGTCAGTCAGGATACTTGGATTTATTTCCCTTGGGATCTGGAACTTCAAACTGTAGCTCCACTCGTTCAGGGCAAATACGACTAATACCAACGTCCCCTGATCTTGAAAATGTGTCTGGAAAGATCAAAATCAGGGGACGTTGGTATTAGCTCCCGTGACAACAATACCGGCTCTACCGGCTGATTGACAGATTATCGATCAGCCGGGTGTTGCCCAGCCATGCGGCCACAAACACACGGCTGCCCAAAAGCTCTTCACGGGACGAGTTCTCACCCATAAGAGTAAGATATTCCTCTGACCTGATCTCAAGATAATCTATTTTATCAAACCCGGCATCGTGGATAAATTTCCGTCCCCACTCCAGCACATGATCCGCCGCTTCACCTTGAATAATCAAATCTGCGATTGTGCTTTCAACTTTGAAAAGCGTTGGGGCGATCTTTCGTTGGGCCTCATCCAAGCGTCGATTACGGGATGACAACGCCAGATTATCACCTTCCCTGATCGTCGGCACACCGATCACATCAACTTGTAAATCCAGATCTCGGGCAACCCGTTGTATGAGTAAGTATTGCTGAAAATCCTTCTGTCCATAATAAGCCCGATCAGGCCCAATTTGAATCAACAATTTAGATACAACAGTGGTTACGCCATCCATATGCCCGGGTCGAGTAGCCCCACAAAGACAATCTTGCATAGCAGCAACAGAAACCGTTGTACTATATCCTTCGGGATAAATTTCCTCGACCTGCGGTAAGTAGACTGCGTCTACCCCGGCCGCTTTCAACTTTCTGAGATCCTCGTTGGTATCAATCGGGTAAGTCTCAAGGTCAGCTTTATTATCAAATTGTCGAGGATTTACGAAAATCGTCGCAAGAACACGGTCATTATCTTTGCAAGCTGCTTCAACCAGTGCCAGATGGCCTTCGTGGAGGGCACCCATCGTCATAACAACGCCGAGCTCTTCACTGTTAGCCTTCCAGCCCGCAACAAGAGATCTGAGATCCCGTTTGGATTTAACGATATTCATTTATTGTCCCTTTTGAGCTTTATCTCGAGCCCATGCTTCAGACGCAAACCTTATAGACGCAAACCTTATAGACAAGGCCCACCCAGCAGACAATCCGATTACGAAAGCAGCCTAACAAAGCTAATATTGCACCGCAACAATACATGCGCAGAAGCTATTAAGAGCTGAGTTACTCGAATTTTCACTCCACCATAAATAGAATTCTCTGACCAATTGTTCATCATTTAACGAAGGAAGGAGATATCCAAATAGTTAATGTGATGTGGTTACAGATCCGCCGAATCGGCTTCAATCCTATATCTATTTGAAATTTACCAAACTTTACAAGATTACTCCTGACAAAATACCAGACTTGCAGCCTGTGACGATATAGTTAGACTGCGCCCAAACTTACACACGACAACAAAGGTACAATTTATGAGCGCGGCTCTCGATCTTAAACAACGCCCAACCATTCGCTTGAGGCCTAAAGCCCAAAAACGACTTCTCAATGGTTATCCCTGGGTCTTTTCAAACGAGATCGAGGTCAACGCAGAAACCAAGCAACTGGCCGCCGGGATTGTTGTTCGGATTGAAGCCCATGATGGCCAACCTCTGGGGACGGCAATCTACAACCGCCAACCTCTGATCTCTGCCCGCCTGCTCAGCTCAAGCGCAAAGACAATAATTGATGAAGATTTCTTTGTTGGTTTGCTGAAACGGGCTCTCACTCTTCGCGAGACACTGTTTGATGTTCCCTATTATCGCCTGATCCATGCTGAAGCTGATGGCCTTCCGGGAACGATCATCGATCGCTATGGCGATACTCTTGTGCTGCAGGTCAATACTGCTGGTATAGAAAACCTTCTTCCCGCCCTGTTATCCGCCCTTGATATAGTTCTTGATCCGAAGACAGTCGTATTGCGCAATGATACACCGTCCAGATTACTGGAAGGCCTGGAATGCTACGACAAGGTCACGAAAGGTGAACTGAACGGACCGATCAAAGTTATTGAACACGGAGCAACCTTCTTTGCAGAGCTGCAAGAAGGACAAAAAACGGGTTGGTTCTTTGACCAGCGCGACAATAGAAAGCTCGCAGCAAGTTTCGCCAACAACGCACGGGTTCTCGACTGCTATTCCTTTGCGGGCGGGTTCACCGTACAATCCGCTCTTGCTGGCGCAAAATCTGTGATGACCGTCGATCGCAGTCAGACAGCGTTGGATCTTGCGTCTATGGCAGCAAAAGAGAACGGCGTTGCTGACAAATGCGAGTTTATTAAAGCCGAGGTCTTCACTCATTTGGCAAAACTCGCAAAAGAAAACCAAACTTTTGATCTCGTCATTGTTGATCCGCCAGCATTTGTCAAAAGCCGGAAAGATCTTCCTCAAGGCTCCAAGGGTTATCGAAAACTTGCGCGCCTGGCTGCGCAATTAGTCAAACCCGGAGGATATCTGGTTGCGGCTTCTTGCTCTCACCATATGGATATCGATAACTTTTCCGAACAAATGCGCAAAGGCCTGCTGGATGCCAATCGTCGCTCTCGCCTGCTCTTTACCCGCGGCGCCGGGCCTGATCACCCTGTGCACCCATTCTTGCCTGAATCAGAATACCTGAAGCTTCAGCTCTATACTCTCGATTAAAATAAATCTTCTGCGCAATTACCCCGAGTTCATAGAAACCTGTACTCAATGGAATCAAAACGCTTGGGGTAAAAGCTCTGCCAATCGCCTGAACGAACGATATCGGCTTAGCCAAAAATCTGTTCTCTATTGCTGAGAACGCTGTTACCCAGAGGAAGCTCCAGACAGAAACAAGCCCCTCCGAGTTCCGAGACATCAAGCCATATGTCCCCACCGTGGGCACGCATGAGATCTCGTGTAATAGCAAGACCTAAGCCAGAACCATTTTTGCGAGTTGATCCCTTGAAGGGTTTAAAAAGATTATTTCTAATCTCTGAAGGAATTCCAGGCCCATCATCTGCAATGGAGACAATCAAACAATCAGGCTCTTGTTGAAGACGAATATCAACCGTTGTAGCCCCAGCCTGTTCAGCATTTCGAGACAGATTTTCAAAAACCCGATATAACTGCTCCCAATCCCCGGACACAAGAGTGCCTGGCGGAACATGATTTATCACAGAAATATCAACGCTTTCGGCAACTTCAATAGTATCGGACACTTCCCCTGTGAGTTCATGAAGATCGAACTCCATGATATCAAGCTGTGGTGCGCCTTCTTTTGAAAAATTCAGCATTTGGCCACAAATGTGCACCGCGCGATCAATCGCGGAGAGCAGAACTGGGGCAACTTCCCGAACTTCGGGATCATCGCTTCGATTCAGGCGATCGGATATCAACCGCGCCGTTGCGAGGCCATTGCGTAAATCGTGGTTTATCTTGGCTGCAGCAGTTCCAATTGCGGCTAGTCTGGTCTTCTGCCCGAGCGAGGCCTGTAGTGATCCCTGCATTGAAGCAAGCTCTCTTTCAGCGAGACCAACCTCGTCGGAGCGATTCGAAGGACAAATCACTCTCGTAAAGTCCTCTGGCGCCTCGCGAAAGAAAATCATGTTTCGGGTTATGTATCGTAGAGGTTGAACCAGAAGCCTATGAAGACTGACAAAAACCAACGCTGCGGTCATCAAGGCAATACCGAGAGACAAAGCTAGGATACGCCAGGAATAATCAAGCATATCCATACGGAGGGGAGCTTCACTCATTACCACTTCGACAAGTACATTCTCGTTTTTTGGGGAAGGTCCGATCACACGAAGTATTCTGTGGCGAGATTGCCCAAGAACAGCAAAAGCATCCTTTATCAGACCAAAAAAACTTTCCTCCCGAAGATCATAAGTCGCATCCACTTCGACCTCAGCACCGCTCATGAGCATTAATTTTCCCTGCCCCGGACGCTTCAAGACAAGCCCAAGCGCATTTACATGCCTCAGCAGTTCTTTTTCTAAATCCTCATCCACCATCATATCATCAGTAGCATCAAGTGCCAGAATGGCCAGATGAGCATCGGCCAGGTGTTCTTGCAGATACACTAGCCTGAACCGTCCAATGGAAGGCGCAAAAATCAAAATCTCTGCGAGCAGCACAAAGACAGCTGTCAGGATCAGCAGCTTTGCAGAAAGACTTGTAATAAACGGAGGCAATTGAAGTTTTGCAGACATAATCCAACTATATCATAAAGAAGTTATATATAAAATTTGGACGTCATCATCCGAATTTTGAAAGAAACCGGACGATCATTTTCACACGATCACTAAAAAGAGATTCGGTATAATAACTTCCGGCCACCCGTTTACTCACCTCTGAAAGAGTTGGGTAGGGAGCAATAACATTCGCCATATCACCAATTTTCAGCCCCTTTGAAACAGCCAGCCCCCAGGTTAGGATCAACTCACCAGCTTGCAAGCCAACAATAGAAGCACCGAGTATCTTTCCCTTTTTTCCAACAATGACCTTTATCATCCCTTCCGTTCGTCGTTCTGCCCGGGCACGATCATTATCAGCATAGGCCCAGGTCAGAACACGGTGTTCAGTTCCTTGTTTTTTTGCATCCATTTCAGAAAAACCAACATGGGCGAGTTCTGGGTCGGTATACGTTACCCAAGGTACGGATGAGTGGCTAACTTTAGCGGGTAACCTGAACAAGGCATTACGTATAATAATCCCCGCATCATAGGCCGCCATGTGAGTGAACTGATAACCGCCTGTCGCATCCCCTGCAGCAAATATCTTTTTGTTTGATGTTCGCAACCTTTGATCAACGGTTATACCGTGGCGTTGATAGTTAATCCCGGCAGCGTCAAGATTAAGGCCTTCGATGTTTGGGGTCCGTCCTGCAGCTAAGAGAAGATGACTTCCCTTGAGTTCTCTTTCCTCACCACCCTGTTCTATTGTCAAAATCACCCCAGATGAGGACTTCCTTACGGAAAGTACCTTTGTGCTTTCCATAATCATCAACCCATCATCGTCCAGTCGCTTTTTAACAATAGCAACAAGATCAGGATCATCTTTTGGCATAATCGTCGCCATTTCAACAATCCTGACCTGACTCCCCAAATTATGAAAAGCCTGCCCCAATTCACAGCCAATGGGCCCACCGCCAACGATGATAAGCTGTTTGGGTAAATCAGTTAGATCAAACACAGACTCATTTGTCAGATAGGGTACGTCATCTATCCCCACTATCGGCGGCACCATTGCACGCGATCCCGTTGCGATGACAAACCGACGCGCTTGAATGGTTTGATCGCCGGCCTTGAGGGTTTTGGCATCAAGGAATTCGCCCCGGGCCTGTATTACCTTTACGCCAAGAGATTCAAACCTTTCCACAGAATCATGAGGTTCAATACCAGCGATAACGTCTTTCACATGATCATGTACTGCTTTAAAGTTTACCTCTGGTGCTTCGTAGTGCACGCCAAAATCTTTGGCTTTTTTCCAGACATGAGCAGCTTTACCCGCAGTCAGAAGAGCTTTGGAAGGCACACAGCCATAGTTCAGGCAATCCCCCCCCATTTTACCTGCCTCGACGAGAACGGTGTCAGCGCCCATTTGCACAGCACCTGCGGCGATCGACAAACCAGCAGAACCAGCCCCTATAATGCAGATATCAGTTTTAATCATACCCACCCCCATCATACCCAACACGAATTATATAATTTTTGTACACTTGTTTACGCACTTGGATGTACCAAAAACAACGAACACCTCTGGCATTCGTGCATCCAATTCATTCTTAGCAATCATGTATGTTTTTGTTTGCAGATCTTCTTATAAAGGACAGGAATAAGCGAAAGCAGAGCCAGCCCAAGAATTGGGAGAAGAATCTCCGGCTTCAGAATAATTCCGAGATCCGGTGTTTCGCCAGATCTGAATATTGCGTCCAGGCCGTTTCCAACACTCGCATAGACAAAGGTTCCAGGGATAATTCCAATAAAAGTCGCAACCACATAATTGCGAAGTGACACACCAACGAGGGCAGGAACCAGATTAACCAACCAGAAAGGAAACAAAGGCACAAGGCGCAAAACCAGAAGATAGCTCAATTCATTTTCATGGAATCCGGCTTCCATTTTTTTAAGATAGCCCTGAGCTCTTTCATGAAAGAAATCTCGAAAAGCTGTCTTAGCGGCAAGGAATACAAGGGTAGAGCCTATCGTTGCGGCAACGATGGCATAGCTTCCCCCCAGCCATGATCCGAATAAAAACCCCCCTGCGATCGTCAGGAACGAACCACCGGGTATGGAAAAAGCAATCGCAACTGTATAAAGCCCAAGAAAAGCAATCACTGCGACAAAGCTTCTTTCCTGGACGAATCCATTGAGAGCTTCCCGATTTTCCTGCAAGGCATGAAAGCTGAGAAAACGATGCCATCCCATAGAATAGACGAGGCCTAAACCCACAGCTAATATAAGTAGGGGAAGCAAACGTCTGAACTTCGAAGTCTGTTCTTTGTTATTACTATCGGATGCGGTCATGCTGCTATCTGTGTTTGTCATGGATATATAGTTTTGTAGGAATAATAAAAAAAACAAGTCTATCAAGTAGTTCACACAGGGATGTGATCAATTGAGAGCTTATAAACGTAATATTTTCCAAAGAATCGAAAAAATCAGGATAATAATCATAAATACCACTGTCGTTTACTTTCAAATATTGATAAGAACGGTTTAACGGTGGCTATAAAGAATCCGCTTTCGTATGATTTCATGAAACCTCTTCAGAAAAAACTTCTGATTTCTAATGAAATCTATCGAATCTTGGCGAATCTCGGTTACAGGCGTTGACAGACGCCCGGTGCCCGCTTATACACCGACCACTAATTTCGACAACCTTCCGGATAACGGAGAATTACAGTGAAGCGCACTTTTCAGCCGAGCGTATTGGTACGTAAACGCCGCCATGGCTTTCGCGCCCGTAAAGCTACAGTCGGCGGTCGCCGCATCCTAGCTAACCGCCGCTCTAGAGGTCGCAAGCGTTTATCCGCTTAAGACCATGGTACCCGAGATCGGAAAGCTCAAAAGGCGATCCGAGTTTCTTCGGGTAGCAGCGACGCAAAATAAATGGGTCACACCCGGCTTGATTCTTCAAGCCATGCGGCGTCAACCTGAAAGTTCTTCTAACTCAGAGGAACTTTATAGGTCTGGCGCCATTTGCATTGGTTTTACGGTAACCAAAAAAGTTGGAAATGCCGTAATCAGGAATCGGGTTAAACGCAGACTACGCGCCGTTGTTGCCGAGTTACTTTCCGAATACGGGAAAGCTGGACACGATTATGTACTGATAGGGCGAAAGACAACTCTTTTTCGTTCCTATGATGACTTAAAAAAAGATCTCACTTTTGCTCTTCAACGGGTTAAGACAGATCGTAAAAAAGCATCTGGCAAGCTAAAGCCCAGAACATAAAACCAACTGTTTAAGGGAGAACACGATATTGAAAATATTAAGTGCACTCCTGCTTGGTTTCGTAAAGCTGTACCAATACGGAATCTCTCCCTATACTCCCGCAAGCTGCCGGTACCACCCTACATGCTCCCAATACGCAAGCGAGGCAATTGTCACGCACGGCGCATTACGGGGAGGCTGGTTAGCTATCAAACGTCTTGCCCGCTGTCACCCTTGGGGTGGTTACGGTTATGACCCTGTACCAGAACCATCTGGCAGCGATCATTGTCATGATTGCCAAGCCACGAACAACCGTTGAGCCGATCACTGATGCAAAACGAAGATCAACGTAACATTGTTATTGCTGTTGTACTCTCAGCAATCATTCTCTTTGGGTGGACATTTGCGCAGGAATATTTCTTCCCGCCTTCACCAGAGCAAATTGCAGCAAGGCAAGCGGCTCAACAACAGGCGCAGACTCAATCATCTGCCAGCTCTGATGGCAGCATTCCCGATTTACCAGGCGGCACGGATAACCTGCTTAGTTTAATAGAAGGCCTGCCAAGAGATGAAGCCCTGGCAAACGGAAAACGCATTACTATCGACACGCCAACGGTTCGCGGAAGTATCTCGCTGGTAGGTGGGCGTGTGGATGATCTGGTTTTGAAAAATTATCAGGAGACAATTGAAGAAGACAGCGCCAATGTGGTTCTTCTCTCTCCTGCCGGAACAAAAAATCCGTACTACGCTGACTTTGGCTGGATCTCCAATGATCGAAGCTTGTCTCTTCCAAGCAATAAAACCGTTTGGGAAACAACGAATACAAACCTTACCCCTGACAGCCCCGTCACGTTAACCTGGAACAATGGTCAGGGACTTTCATTCGAACGTACCCTGAAAATAGATGACGGCTACATGATTAACGTCACCCAACATGTCGTAAACTCATCTGGCAATGCTGTTGACCTTGCCCCTTATAGCCGCGTGTCACGTATAGGGACCCCTGAAACCCTTGGTTATTATATCCTTCACGAAGGACCAATTGGCGTTCTCGGCGGCAGCCTTACCGAGGTTGATTATTCTGACCTTCAGGATGATAAAGAAATCAAAATCCCTACGACCGGCGGCTGGATCGGTATTACTGACAAGTATTGGCTGACGGCTCTCATTCCTGATCAAAACAAATCAGCTAACTCCAGATTTTATTATAGCGGCAAAAACGGCCCCGACCGCTATCAAACAGACTATTTTTACAATGCAGAAACCGTCGCACCTGGCCAAACTGTAGAGTTCAACAGCAACCTTTTTGCTGGAGCCAAAGAAGTTCCTCTCATTGATGAATACAATGAAAAGCTTGGCATACAGGATCTCGATCTTGCAGTTGATTTTGGCTGGTTCTACTACATCACCAAACCTTTCTTCTATGCTTTGCACTGGTTGACAGGAATCCTTGGCAACGTCGGCCTGTCAATTATGGCCTTAACAGTTGTGATCAAAATGATCCTCTTCCCGCTGGCAAACAAATCCTATGTTTCCATGGCCAAGATGAGAAAACTTCAACCTAAAATTGTAACCCTGAAAGAAAAATTTGGCGAAGACCGTCAAAAACTCAACCAGGAAATGATGACCCTCTACAAGCAGGAAAAGGTCAACCCGATGGCTGGCTGTCTGCCAATCGTTGTGCAAATTCCGATCTTTTTCTCACTCTACAAAGTTCTCTTTGTAACGCTTGAAATGCGACAGGCACCATTCTATGGCTGGGTTCATGATCTTTCCGTTCCGGATCCAACATCTTTGGTAAACGGCTTTGGTCTATTCCCTTGGGGTATCGCCGAAGCAGATACATTGATTGCGTTCCTCAACATTGGTATCTGGCCGGTACTGATGGGCATTTCAATGTTCTTGCAGCAGCAGTTGAACCCACAGCCAGCAGATCCAGTACAGGCAAAGGTATTCCTCTTTATGCCACTGTTCTTTACCTTCCTGCTTGGGACCTTCCCTGCTGGTCTGGTGATTTACTGGACATGGAATAACCTGCTCTCACTTATTCAACAGGCCGTGATCATGAAGAAGGCCGGTGTCTCACTTGGGCGCCAACCTTCGGCGAGTAAGACCTAAGCTTTAGGAATATTTCCAAAACCAATACGAAAGGCCCGGATAGGTGACTATCGGGGCCTTTTGCTTTATTTCTTGCTGTGCGTTGCCGCAAGGATTAATCATGTCCCCGATAAACGATAAAAGCGCCCAAAGGCTATGGGACAAGAGGAGAGATTAAGTGACTGACAACATCCCAACTTCAGGTATCACATTTGATAATCCGGGAGACGATCCTTTATTGGTCGAAGCCGGTCGCCTGCTTTTCACCCAATCCTGTGACTTTATTCTAGGTGCGACGAAAGACGAACATATTGGCAATTTTGGTCTACCTGAAATTGCTTTTGCCGGGCGTTCAAATGTTGGAAAATCCAGTTTGGTCAATGCCTTGACTGGCCAAAAAACATTGGCGAGAA
>MABB01000119.1:9882-14920 GCA_002162915.1 Rhodospirillales bacterium 47_12_T64 | reverse complement strand
TAACTTTTTTGATCTCGGCAAGAGACTGATGCTTGTTGACCTGCCGGGTTATGGCTACGCACAGGCTTCCAAATCTGATATTGCCTATTGGACCAACCTTACCCGCAACTATTTACGTGGGCGCGTAGAGTTAAAACGGATTTTTTTGCTAATCGATTCTCGCCACGGGACTAAGGACAGCGACCGGGAAGTCATGGATGAACTCGATACCTGTGCCGTTTCCTATCAAGTCCTAATGACAAAAATCGACAAAATCAAACCGGCCGAACTAGCCAAAGTTGAAGAAAAACTTATTGCAGAGCTTTCCAAAAGACCCGCTGCTCATCCGCAGGTTATCAAGACTTCGTCTGTTAAGTCACATGGGATTACAGAACTTAGAGCCAGTATTGCAGCCCTGACGCAATAAGCACGATGGAATATCCCCTGCCCTAACTCTTGTTCTAACTCTGGGTTTCGTCCCAAGACAGATTTCGTTATAAACTTGTGATAATTATCCCATTATCAAGACAGCTCAAAGGCCGCCGACAATGACGACAAAACATGCTAAGGACCCGAGAAAGTGGTTGCGGACAGCCCAGACTATTTCAGAGGCCTTACCATTTATGCGCCGCTATTCAGGGCAAAAGATTGTCATCAAGTACGGCGGGCATGCAATGGGCGATGCAGAACTCGCCGACAAATTTGCGCATGATATTGTTTTACTCAAACAGGTCGGGATTAGCCCAATTGTGGTTCACGGTGGCGGCCCTCAAATCGGGGAAATGCTCAAACGTCTGGCTGTAAACAGCGAATTTGTCGACGGCCTGCGTGTGACAGATTCAGAAACCGTAGAAATCGTTGAAATGGTTCTTTCTGGAAGGATCAATAAACGTATAGCGGCGGCAATCAACAAAGCAGGCGGCACAGCCGTCGGCATATCCGGTAAAGACGGTAGCCTGATTAAAGCGCGTAAACTGCAACGAACAGTAAAAGACGAAGACTCCAATATAGAAAAGGTATTGGATCTTGGCTTTGTTGGCGAGCCCGATGAAATCAATCCGAGCTTTTTGGTTGAGTTGGATAAATCGGGGATGATACCTGTTATAGCTCCAATTGGCTTTGGTCCTGATGGGGAAACTTACAATATCAATGCCGACACGGCCGCTGGTGCCATTGCCGCTGCGGTTGGCGCATCACGTTTACTGCTTATGACTGATGTAGCCGGGGTTCTTGATAAAGAAGGCACTCTGATATCTGATATCACTGTACAAAAAGCACATGATCTCAGAAAAGATGGAACCATTAGTGGCGGGATGATCCCAAAACTTGAAACCTGTATTGAAGCCGTAAATGGCGGCGTTAATGCAGCCGTAATTCTTGACGGCCGCGTTGCTCACTCTATGTTGCTTGAGATCTTCACGGACTGTGGTATCGGGACACTGATTAACAAGGGTTGAGACAACTCAAACCCTTTCATCCAAGCCACATACCGACCATCGCTTTAAAAGGAATGTTCTCTCCCAAAGGGCTCCTACTCGTTTTCATCAAGATAGAGCGTTATCTGCCACTCCAACTCTTTGTCTGCGATCGGTATCCCCCCATTATCATCCGGCTTGATGGATTGTTGGGGAGAGATCCCGGCGAGTCTTAATTGAACAAGGCTTGCAAGCTCCATCGTAAATCCTGCTTTCCAGACAAGGGCAACAACCGTTTTCGCAGCCCGCGACAAAACCATTCTTCTCGCGACCTTTGCAGGCAAATCAGCCTTCAATGCCAGGGCATGAATAGCAAACTCTCGATCCCCACAATGTAGCCTTGTTGTAATACGGTCCTCGGTCAGTTTCCCAGCTCGATTTAGTTTGCCCACCTCGGCCTGGGTTGCAAGATCATCCTGCTCGTCAGGAGCTGTATCATCGAGAACATTTTCAGTTGCCATCCGCTTTCGTACCTCGAGGCCAATAGCTGTTGATACTTCCGGATCAAGACCGGGACGATCTAATAAATTTTCGAGAAGTACTTCTGTTACAAACCCAGCTAATCGCTTAAGAGAAAGTGGAGAAAGTTTTGGCCTTTTAACCAGAGGCTTATGCCATATCGCGACACCAGGAGCCTGTTCGACCAATCGATCCAGTGTTTCTTCCCTTATCTGTGCACTTTGATTATCCAGCAAAGATGCAATAGCATCCCGATCTTCGGTATCAACGATCGCATCTGTTATCTTCTCGCCGATATTGGCTCTTCGAGAAATTGCTTTTAAGCGGCCGCCCCGGACTCCATCCCAAATAAGTTTAAGAAGATCGTCATCTGTAAGAATAGGCGAATATTGCAAGATGGGTGAAGCAACGGAATCGTTTTCATCCATAGCAAGTTGCTTCACCAGAGCAACCGGAATGGTATTAAGATCCTTAATCGCATCAGAAAGAATATTTCGAACCTTGCTCTGCTGATCCTCGACAAGAATTGTCATGGTTTTCATTACAAAATCATAGGCTTTACGTTGTGTTTTTGGATCCAGCTCTGGTGCAAGTTTGGCAATTTTCTCGGCGAGCTCTTCCCGGACTCTGGCATCGATATCTTTAGCCAGTAAATAATCAGCTTGCATTGGCGTTTGACCATTTGATGCAATCGCTTGCCGAATCTCCGGACTTTCATCATCGGCGAGAAAATACAAAATTTCTGGCTGAATATCCCCACGTCGCGCGAGAGATAGACGAACATCTCCATCATCACTCTCGGCCATTTCCTTCGCGTCTTCATATGCAAGAGCTGGCTGCATTAAATTCCCGTTCTTGGACGAATCAGTCGGATCACTCATAAACCAATCTCATCCAGTTTTTCTTTAACAACATAAACACCGTTTTTGCCTGATCGTTTGACCCGGTACATAGCTTCGTCAGAATGTAAGAGTAAATCGGAAAGCTTGAGCCCTTCACGTGCGGTGAAAAGATACCCCCCAACAGAGGCACTGAGAGACCATTCAGGGTCATCATCCCTTGAGAAAGCGGGGATTAGCGATTCTAAAAGTTCCTGAGCTTTGCTTGTGGCTTCCTCTTCTGGAACTACAGGTAGGAAAATTGCAAATTCATCCCCGCCAAGTCGCGACAGCCAGTCATGTCTTCTCGTTTTCTGTTTTAGTACCTCAGCAAAGTCTCGTAACACCTTATCGCCTTCCTGATGGCCATAGGCGTCGTTCACATACTTGAAATTATCCAAATCTAAATAGAGCAATAGATGAGTTCTCTCATCACCAGCATTTTCTTCTAGAAAACCAGAGAGCAAGTGTTCAAATTGACGACGGTTCAAAAGCCCCGTCAATGGGTCTGTACTGGAAAGTGTCTGTAACTCGCGATGATGACCAAATTGCTGAAGCGAAATACCTATTTGTGTTTGAATTCGCTCAAGAAGTTCAGCTTCACCCTCTGACCAGCCCACGTTTCGGCCTTTACGCCAAAGACATATTGACCCGTTTGCCTGATCACGAAACTTAGTGCTTACGGCAACGAGTACACCGTCAGGACTCGTTTCCTGGTATACTGTTTCTCCCATTTCCAAAGCAGCCTGCACCCGAGCAACCGCGTCCAGTTGCAGAGCTTCACCTTCTTCTGCAACGGCTTGCCAAATCTCACCATCAAAATGGCTGATCATAACCGCATCGACGGGGAGCGCAGGTATTAAACAGGACGCCGTAGAACCCAGCATTCGCACAGGAACCATCTCGCTGCGGGCAATTTCCAGAATGCGGTTGTAAACCCGTTCACGATGAATTTCATCAGCGCGCAACATTTCTTCTTTGCGCAGTTTGGTAATGTCCCGGCAAAAACCTCTGTTTCCATGCCAGACTTCCTCGTCACTCCACAGTGGCATTGACGTGATTAAGAGGCAGTGCTCGTCACCATAGCTATCTTTGACCCAGACCTCTTCCTCATCACAAGGTACCTTGCAGGAGAAAGGATTGGTAACAACAGACTTCAAATCTGAAAACAATTTCCCAACCTGAGATCCGGATAATTCAGATGCGGAAAACCCTAATCCACCTTCCGGAGTGATGAAGGTTATCGTACCTTCGATATCAGTTTCCCATGCAAAGTCACAAGACGCCTCAAGAAGATCCCGGTAACGTTGCCGGGATTCGATTAAAGCTGCACGTAGATTTCTCTCAAGGGAGATATTTCGACCAAGAAGTAACGCAGTATTTCCACTATCCCAGGGGAGTAATGCGAGATCAAAAGCAGCGATAACCCGGCTGGTTTCTTCCTCTTTGGCACGGATGAGCAAAGGGTTTACCTGTGCAGCTTTACCATTCAGTGCTGATTGCAGGGCATCTCTATATTCATCAGATCCCCCACGGTTAATAAACTTACAAAGTAATTCAGCCTGTTCATTCGCGCTGGATACGACACCGTTGTTTTCCACCAAAACAACAGCACCGGGAAAATCAGAAAAAGGTCCGCCTGGAATGGCTACATCCCAGCGATCCCTATCATTTTTATCAGGCAAAGCACCACTCTTATTCATGTTTTTCTTTTCTTGGTGAAGCATACATTGCGCCCCCTCATACTTACTCTGACCCAAGTCTAACGGAGTCCAGTTAACACGTACTTAAACTTTCAAAATCCTTCACTTTTATCTGAGAGAGCACTTCTTTCTTGGCTTTACCTTAAAATCTGATAGGCATTGTTTATCTAATAAGCCTGAATACGACGATGTGGGACTGCACTCTATGACACAGCTAGACGGAAAAGATGTTTGGTTATTTGACTTGGACAATACACTCTATCCAGCGTCCAATAATTTATTCAGTCAAATCGAAAAACGCATGGGCAGTTTCATCCAGGAGTTCCTCGATCTTGACCCCATTGAAGCCCACAAAGTTCAAAAAGATTATTTTCGCCGCTATGGAACCACTTTAAAGGGATTAATGGTGAACCATGGTTTGGCGCCGGATCTTTATTTGCACTATGTTCACGATGTAGATTTTTCAGTTATCAGCCCCAACCATGCTCTCGGCGAAGCCCTAACGCGGTTACCCGGTAGAAAACTAATATTTACCAATGCATCC
>MABB01000119.1:3406-9868 GCA_002162915.1 Rhodospirillales bacterium 47_12_T64 | reverse complement strand
AAACGTCATGGATCGATTGGGGGTCTCTCATCATTTCGAAGAGATTTATGATATCGCCAATGCTGACTACATCCCCAAGCCAGCCCAGTTTCCCTATGACGACCTGGTAAAGAAACACAAGATCGATCCAAAGCGCTCAGTTTTTTTTGAAGATTCTGCGAAAAACCTAAAACCCGCTGCGGAAATGGGGATGACAACAGTCTGGGTTAAAACAGATACCGATTGGGCATCAATTGGTGCCACAGATGAAAACGGTGCCCCTGCAGATTTCATCCACCATCAAACTGATGATCTTGTCGGATGGCTCAACGCACTTTAGGGCGAAAATAATCCCCAAAGTACCCCCTAGGACAGCCCCTAAGATCGTCAGCGAAAATTCACAAATCGTATAACATCGCCAGATTATGATGGAAGCGTTGACAAGATCCTCCCGGCTAACGCATTGTCCCTCCAAACTGCCATGCAGCCTTGGCGGAACAACACTAAGCGATGGGATAGATCATCATGAATACTGATATCCAAAATGTCATTGAAACTGCCTGGGAAAACAGAGATCAGGTTAGCCCTGCTACCGTCGGGGAAGTCCGTGAAGCAGTTGATGAAGCCCTGATCTTGATGGATTCTGGCCAACGCCGCGTTGCAGAAAAAGGCCCTGATGGCTGGATCGTTAATCAATGGCTCAAAAAAGCGGTATTGCTTTCTTTCCGCCTGAACGACATGTCGACTATCGCTGGCGGACCTGGAGAAAACACCACCTGGTGGGACAAAGTTCCGTCCAAGTTCGAAGGCTGGTCGGCTGAACAGTTCGCATCCGCGGGCTTCCGTGCCGTTCCAGGAAGTATCGTACGCCGTTCTGCCTTTATCGCACCTGGCGCGGTTTTGATGCCTAGTTTCGTAAACCTCGGCGCCTATGTTGACAGTGGCACCATGGTTGACACCTGGGCAACGGTTGGGTCCTGTGCCCAGATTGGTAAAAACGTACATTTGTCTGGCGGTACAGGTATCGGTGGTGTTCTAGAACCTCTACAAGCCGGTCCTGTGATCATCGAAGACAACTGCTTTATCGGCGCCCGCGCTGAAGTCGCTGAGGGTGTAATTGTCGAAGAAGGTTCCGTCCTTTCCATGGGTGTTTACATTGGCGCTTCAACAAAGATTATCGACCGCGCAACTGGTGAAATCTTCATGGGCCGAGTTCCAGCTTACTCTGTTGTTGTTTCTGGTACTCTACCAGGCAAGCCGCTTCCGGATGGAACTCCAGGTCCAAATCTCTATTGCGCCGTTATCGTGAAGCGTGTTGATGAGCGAACACGTTCAAAAACGTCGATCAACGACTTGTTGCGCGATTAAGATTAAACCGGAGTATTTATAAAATGAACGTCGAGAACCCCGCCTCTGCTCTGGAAATTAGCCAGGCTTTGATACGTTGTCCCTCTGTAACACCAGAGGAAGGCGGGGCACTCGACCTCATGGAAACTCTACTCAAGCCTCTCGGATTTGAATGTCAGCGCCTTCCCTTCGATTGCGCGGATACCTATGGCGTAGATAACCTCTATGCCAGAAGAGGCACAAGCGGCCCGGTATTTGGGTATGGCGGCCATACAGATGTGGTACCCGTTGGAGATCTTCAGGCCTGGACCGTCGATCCTTTTGGCGGAACTGTTGTCGATGGGAAATTGATCGGCCGTGGTGCTGTCGATATGAAAGGCTCCATCGGCGCCTACGTCGCGGCACTAACACGGTTTCTCGATTCTTCGAAACATCGAGATTTTGACGGTTCTCTCAGCCTGATTATTACTGGCGACGAAGAAGGCATTGGCCAGAACGGGACAAAAAAAGTTCTCGAGTGGATGGCCAGTAAAGACGAGACCATGGATGTCTGCCTGATTGGTGAGCCGACCAGCAACGACACCCTTGGCGATATGGTCAAAATTGGCCGTCGCGGTAGCATGAACTTTAGCCTCACTGTCCGAGGTATCCAGGGCCACACGGCCTATCCTCAGCTGGCAAACAATCCGATACACCCTCTGGTCACAATGCTGCACAATCTGCTGCAAGAACCCTTGGATAGTGGTACCGAACACTTTCCGCCATCCAGTTTGCAGCTGACAACCATCGATGTCGGGAACACCGCAACCAACGTGATCCCTGCAGAGACCAAAGCGCATTTCAATGTACGTTTTAACGATCTCTATTCATCCGATCAGGTTGAGGCGTGGGTGCGTGAACGCCTGCACCGTGCTGATTTTGATTACGACCTTCAAATAAGAGTATCTGGCGAATCCTTCATTTGCCCTCCTGGACCTTTTAGTGAATTAATAAATAAGTCGATTGAAGAGATAACTGGCATTACCGCAGAACTCGGCACATCTGGCGGCACATCGGATGCACGCTTTATCAAAGACTATGCTACGGTGGCTGAATTCGGTCTTCTCAATGCCACTGCCCATAAAGTTGACGAACACTGTGGTGTACAGGAACTGGACGACCTCTCTCGCATTTACGAGGTCATGCTCAAAGGATATTTCAAAACTTGATCCCCTCGATTTCCGAGATCAAACGCAACCTGCAAGCCACTCTTACATTTATGCGGTTTGATGGGAGTGGCGTTAGATACCTTGACGTTAATCCCACAAGTTTTTGGAAATCATTCTTTGCGGCTGTAATTTGTTTCCCAGGCGCATATTTTCTCAGTACGCTTCATGAAACCGAAACAACTTCCTCACTCGAACCCTTCGCAACTCTTTTGATCGACACCCTGTTCTATGTGATCAGCTGGCTTGTCTATCCCGTTTTTATGCATGCCCTGCTCGTTCTCCACAACAAACAGGAGAACTACCGCATTTTTATCATTGGTTATAATTGGCTGCAGGTTTGGCAAATGGCTTTTCTAATTTGCTTACAACTGCTTATTGGCAGCGGAGTATTCCCGACATCGGCGACAGGATTTATAGGTTTTTTCGGAATGTTATACATCTTGGCTTCGCAAGGATATATGACGAAAACAACCCTAAAAACCAATTGGTTATCGGCAAGCGCTTTTGTCCTTTTTAACATTATCCTGGCAATGAGCATCTATGAACTCAACGAAAGAGTTCTCGCCTCTTAACAGAACTATTGGGCGTTAGCTTCTTTACCTGCTGACAGGTCATGAGCAACGTCTTCTGCCTGTGGATCAAACTTTACCCCGACAAAATAAAGCCCCCAAGCAGGTGCCATTTCACCAGCCTGGCTTCTGTCTTTGGCCGCAAGAACACGATGAATATCATCGCTGGTCCACTTGCCCATGCCGACTTTTTTCAAAGAACCCGCAATGTTTCTAACCTGATGATAGAGAAAAGATCGCGCAGAAAGTTCGATCCGAATTTCTTCGCCAACTCTTTTCACTGAAATCTCGTTGATGGATTTTACGGGTGACTTTGCCTGACAGTCTTTGGCTCGAAACGAAGAAAAATCATGGATACCAACTAAAACCTGTGCCGCTTCGTGCATGGCTTGTGCATCTAATTTTTGCGGTATAAACCAGGCCCGCTTATGATCGAGAACCAAATGCGCTCTGCGATTAATGATACGGTAGAGATAGCTCCTCTCCGTGGCAGAAAAGCGTGCATGAAACTCTTGATCAACGACCTCAGCATCAACCACGGCAACTTTGGCAGGACGGATATGAAAATTGATCGCCTCGCGCACTTTGAAGGCAGGGAAATCTTTCTCAAGATCCATAGAAGCAACTTGGCCAAGGGCATGAACACCACTGTCGGTTCGGCCAGAGGCAAAGACCGGAATCCGCTCTCCACTAAACTTGAAGATCGCCTCTTCGAGTACTTCCTGAACCGAGATCTCTTCCTTTTGGCGTTGCCAACCATAAAAATCAGTGCCGTCGTATTCGATTGTGAGCTTATAGCGGGGCATTAGTTGCTGGGTTCATTCAAATTTATCCCTTTAGCCAAAGGGTAGCCGTTCAAAAAAGCCTTCGCGTCCATGCTCCCTTTTCCAGGGCGCTGCAATCGTTCGATTCTCAATGCATCTTTCCCGCAAGCAACCAGAATATTGTCATCAAGTAATGTTCCCGGTTTTGTTTTTCCTTCGTGAGAGACCAGCACGGTTTCCTGAACTTTAAACCAATCACCTAGATAGGTAAAATGTACTCCTGGCCAAGGGGTAAGAGCACGAACCTTCCGCTCCAATTCCTCTGCTGGCTGTGACCAGTCCAGTTCACTTTCATCACGGGTTAATTTTTTGGCGTAGGTAATTCCCTCTTCCGGTTGAGGGCTTGGTACGAGGGAACCATCTCCCAAACCTTCCAAAGCCTCACAGATCAACTTACCACCAAGAGAAGAAAGTTCATCATGGAGGATTGAGGCGGTTGTCTGCTCTGTAAGAGGAACTCTGCCTTCCAGAATAACATCCCCTGCATCCAGCTCTTCAACCATCTGCATGATGCAAACACCGCTCTCGAGGTCGCCTGCTTCTATCGCCCTTTGGATAGGTGCAGCCCCGCGCCAACGAGGTAACAGCGAAGCGTGCACATTCACACAGCCCATCCCGGGAGCAACCAGCGCCTCGGTTGGCAGGATCAAACCATAGGCAACGACAACAGCGACATCGACTTCATGGGAGCGAAACACATCCTGAACAGCCCTGTCGCGAAAAGTCTTGGGAGTGTGTACTGGCCATCCCTTATCAACAGCAAAGGCATGTACAGGTGACAGCTTTTCCTTCTGTCCCCGACCTGCTGGGCGTGGAGGTTGGCTATAGACAGCGACAACCTCATGCCCCGCATCTGCGAGAGCTGTCAAACAAGGGACGGAAAAATCCGGCGTTCCCATAAAGGCAATCCGCAATTTCTTCATTTGGTATTATCCCTTGTTATAGAAGCAATAGCTCATCGTAGTATCGTGCTGGAAACAGAAAAAGCCTTTTTAGGTTTAATCCGCAGCTTTCGCAGCAACGATCTTCTTCAATTTTTTCATGATCATACCTCGTTTGAGTTTGGAAATATGATCAACAAAAAGAATGCCATCCAAATGGTCGATCTCATGCTGAATGCAAGTCGCCAAAAGACCATCAGCATCAAGCTCTACTTTCTTTCCCGCTTTATCAAGGTAGCGTACTTTCACAGCCGCAGGTCGTTCAACGTCGGCATATTGCTCTGGCAGGGAAAGACATCCTTCCTGATAAGCAGACCACTCATCAGATTCCCACAAGACTTCAGGATCAGCCATACAGAAAGGCTGGTTCTCTTCCTTATCATCACTCACATCGACAACGATAACCCGTTTTGTCACTCCAACCTGACAGGCTGCCAATCCAATCCCCGGCGCCTTGTACATGGTTTCCAACATATCCGTCATTAATGTGCGAACTTCATCATTCACTTCTATTACAGGCTCGCACACTGTTTTAAGGACAGGATCGGGTGCAATAACTATTTCTAAAATAGCCATGATTACTCGCTATCATCTTACTGTTAATTTTGGTGGGCAATTTCGGTATTTTCCCGAGATGTCATGCCCTTTTCTCTTAGGTATTGTCTTGCGAGCAGAAGGTCAAGCAAAGCCTTGTTTCCGACCTCACTACTGACGCACCACAAGACCCCGTGCTAGAGTGGGTTTCGAATCGTAATTTGATAAGTATTATCCAGAATAATTACCGAAAATACAGGACCTCTAATGGATCTCACAGCTCTACTCACTGGCGGCTTCGCAGGATTAATCATCGCTTTGGTCATCGGCCTCGTTATCAACCTGAAAGCCCGCAGCCAGATTTCTGAACTTGGCGCGCGCAACCAAGCCCTCACAAGTCGGAAAAGTGAGCTTGCCGAAGAGATTGAGAAACAGCGTCTTGAATACCAGAACCTTGCCGAGGACCGCGAAGAGCTACACGAAGCGCTAACCGATGCGGTTACCCGCGCTGCCACCGAAGAGCAAAAAGCAACAAGGGTTCCAGAGCTTCTCAACAAACAAAAGTTTTTTGAGCAGGAAATCCAGGAACTGAGGACCCTTAACGCGCGCCTGGAAAATAGAGAGACAGAAATTAGAATCACACTGGACAAGGAACGTGAGGCTCACGTTGAAAAATTACAAATCCTGGATGAAGCGCGATTAAAACTGACTGAACAGTTTGAAAATCTTGCCAACCGTATTCTTGATGAAAAAACGAAAAAATTTACCGAGCAAAACAAACAAGGCCTTGAGACACTCCTCAATCCGCTAAAAGAAAACATTCAAATTTTCCAAAAGAAAGTAGAAGAAACCTACGACAAGGAATCCAAAGAGCGTTTTTCTCTGCACAAGGAAGTTCAGCGCCTTGCTGATCTTAACAAGCAAGTCAGTGAAGATACCCACAACCTGACCAAAGCTCTCAAAGGTCAGAGCCAGACTCAGGGGGCCTGGGGTGAAATGATTCTGGAAATGGTCCTCGA
Source organism: Rhodospirillales bacterium 47_12_T64 (assembly GCA_002162915.1). Classification (GTDB taxonomy): domain Bacteria; phylum Pseudomonadota; class Alphaproteobacteria; order Kiloniellales; family Kiloniellaceae; genus Kiloniella. The sequence continues at coordinate 3,447 of MABB01000119.1, read as the reverse complement.
AAAATCCGGCCTCAGCAAGGGCCGGGAATATGATGTGCAGC
>MABB01000119.1:0-3347 GCA_002162915.1 Rhodospirillales bacterium 47_12_T64 | reverse complement strand
AATGGCAAAGACATCGTGATTGATTCAAAAGTTTCTCTTACCGCCTATGAACGCTATCACTCAACAGAAGATGAAGACCTTAAATCCACCTCACTCACAGAGCATGTCAGCTCCATTCAAAACCATGTCCGGGATCTTTCCAAAAAATCATATCAAGATCTAGAGAGCATCAGGTCACTCGACTATGTCCTGCTCTTTATGCCCATCGAAGGCGCCTTTAGTGTCGCGGTCCAGCACCAGCCAGAGCTTGTTGGTCAGGCATTGGAAAAAAATGTGGTCATTGTTACGCCGTCAACGCTCCTGCTTGCCTTGAGAACAGTCGAGAACATTTGGCGCTATGAAGACCAGAATCAAAATGCCCAGAAGATCGCGGAACGTGCAGGCAAGCTCTATGACAAGTTTGTCGGTTTCGCTGATGATCTCAATAAAGTTGGCGACTTCATAAACAAGGCACAAGTTAGCCACGATGAAGCCTTCAAAAAACTCTCAAGCGGACGAGGTAATATCGTTCGGCAAGTTGATCAACTACAAAAGATGGGGGCTAAAGCCAGTAAAACTCTGCCAGATAGCCTGACAGAGCTTTTGGATGCGGATGACCATGAAGATCAGGAAGAAGAACTCACGCTTCTTTCTGGCACAGAACAGTAAGATCAAACACCGCTATGGGTTAGAAACCCGCAGCTTGTAATTAAAGGAACTCTTGCCTTTCGCCGGAACCTCAATGGTCCAAACGGCCTTACGGGCAGAGTCTTTAACGTGCTTGGCGCTTTCATCCAAAATCTTCCAATTTCTTGGAAAATGACCGATCACATCTATGGTGACAGGCTTCGCATTACTATTACTAAGAGTGATCTCTTGAGTTAATTGATAGCTGTTACGTGACAGGTTTTCATAAAATAGTTGTTTACCGCGCCCAGTCACCTGATTGGCTGAACCAATAACCAGTTCCACCTTTTCCCCCACAGGGACAGCAGGCATCGCGTCTTCCCCCATAAAGATCGAAGAGGCCTCACCCTTACTTTGTTGATAGACGCGCAAAGTGCCACCAGGCAACGCCTGCCCAAGACCTTTGGCCTCTGTATTCAGAGTTTCGAGAACAATCTCAGCTTGTTGTCGCCCGGTATCATCAGCACCGGGATATGGTTGGATAAGCTGCTGGAACCTAAATCGCTTCTCAACAGCAACAGCATCATTTTCCAACAAAGTAATCTGTTTGGTCTCAACACCGCCAATATCAATTTTTCCCGGAAGATTATATACATCCCGATCTGCAACCGATTGCCGTTGCGGCTTTTCACGCCCTTTACTCAGGCTATCCATTTCCATGGACATCATAGCCGCTCTCGGTGCAGGAGAAGGGGTTACACGGTTCACCTCCCCCGCAACCAAACGAACACGCGCTTGTTCAAAATTTACCCCTGTCTGGTTGGTCAATGTCACCATTGCCTTCAACGCAAGCTTTGTCCCGCTTGGATCAAGTTCCGCGACATAAGTCACACGCCAATCAAGGCCGCCCGTTAAGTAGGTAAGCTGAAGATCTTGATCTCCTGCTTTTTCGCTCTCAACCTCAACAAGTAATGCAGGACCAGCTCTCAGGCCTTCGGGTATAGCATCATAAACTAATCGCCCGGGGATTGAGGTTTCTATCTTATTGCCAACACGAAGAACCAAACCTTCCCGAACAGCAAGAACTTCAGCTTTCAGGCTAGTTTCCTCACCTGTTTCCGGATTGGTTTTGACAACGGTAATGGTTTTCCCAAGAGAAGCTTCAAGCAATCTTTGTGGAGAGAGAATTTCCTGATCGAGGCGTTGTTCAAGAATACGAAGGCCTTTGCCATTTAAAAGCAGGCTATCGAGAAGGAGGTGAGGACTAACGTCTTCAAGAGCAAGCGTACTTACTCCCTTCGATAATCCACTTCTTCGCGTTTGGCTTACCTGTCCAAGATTACCACTGTAGAACACCAGCTCTGTCGATGTGTTGGCTTCTGCACCAATCGATATTTCTTCAGCGCCTGCAAAAGAAAGAGCACCATAACCAAAGGTAACCAATACGGCCCCCGCGAGGTAACCTGTGCGAAGGAGTTTTGATACTTTAGTCATGGCGTCACCTTTGATAGCAGTCGTTGTTTCTCATACGTTGCAAATAAAATAAGTCAGAAACATGTCTCGATTGAGATCCTGATTAATGCTTATTGATAACTGAAATTATTCGCGAATTGTAAAAGCTCTACTTTGGATGTTCGTTCTGATCCACAATCATAACCAGTGATATAGCCGCCAGGTTTGCCAGTATCGACATAACCTGCTGGTGTCGATCCCGGCATCGCCTGTAGAAAAGCCCAACAATCTTCATTGGAATCATTCTTTATGTCAGCATAGAAAAATTTACCAAACTTATTTCTTATTTCAGTAACCTGCGAGGCTTTAATATTTTGCCCCGTATTTTCAAAGGCGTTCCAGAATCCCATAAATTCACCAAACTTCTCTGGAGATGGTTCTTTTCTGAAATGGTAGGCATGGCCAGCTGTCTCAACAAATACCGTTCCAGAATCCCAGGTCCAGTGCTCCTGATAAGCACCATTATACGAAAGCTTTCTCGCATAAAGGTCTGTCGGTTGAGAAGGTTCCCACTTTAGAACGGCTTCTTGATAGGGAATTCCTTCCCAATCACTCCAATAATCACCAGCCGTTTGACAACCAGCTAAAGCACTCAAAGAAATTAATGATAGAAAAATCGCCGTTTTAGACATTCAATCCTCACAAATACAGATAACCACAAACAAGAAGATTATCACTCATAAGGAGAAAAATATAAAACATCAACAGATTATGAAAAGAAGCTCTTAAATGAAAGGTTCATAAGAAAACCAAACAACTAGCTAGCTGAACGTCGCGCTTTCAGAGCCGCGGTAAGCGTTCCATCATCGAGGTAATCCAAACTCCCTCCCACAGGCACACCGTGAGCAAGCTTTGAGACATCGACTTCATAACCCGCTAAACACTCGTTGAGGTAATGGCCGGTGGTCTGACCATCGACAGTGGCGCTAAGAGCAAGAATTATTTCCTGAACATGCGCTTCACCAGCGCGATCAAGCAACCCGTTTACATTCAACTGGGCAGGGCCACGACCATCAAGCGCTGACAAGGTACCACCAAGAACATGGTAATGCCCCTTAAAAGCCCCACTTCGCTCTAGCGCCCAAAGATCACCAACTTCTTCGACAACACAAATTTTACTGACGTCTCTTTTGGGATTTTGGCAGATATGGCAAGGATTTGCGGTATCAAGATTACCGCAAACACGACAGTTCGTGATGCTTGATGCCGCCGCCGTCATGGCCTTTGCA
>MABB01000084.1:25368-26025 GCA_002162915.1 Rhodospirillales bacterium 47_12_T64 | reverse complement strand
CGTATGCGGTATTAGCATTCGTTTCCAAATGTTATCCCCCACTCCATGGTAGATTCCCACGCGTTACTCACCCGTGCGCCACTGTCCAATACCCGAAGGTACCTTCTCGTTCGACTTGCATGTGTTAAGCCTGCCGCCAGCGTTCGTTCTGAGCCAGGATCAAACTCTCAAGTTGACCTGACTTCCGTCTTAAGACAGAACTCAAATTTATTACTGACTAGGTATAGTGTAACTTATTTCGAATAAGATACATAAACTAGCTAGCTCGTTGCCAAAAACCAACAAACCGCCGTTCACGCATCCTTTCCATCTGATCCACAATGTCAAACAACAGACCCTAAGGGCCAAATAACAATTACCAAACTGGAACCAAGTAAACCCGGCCCCGAAAAGCTAGACGATATATATAGTCTTTTTCCCTATCGTCAAGGAACATCTGAAACATTTCTGTAAAAACTTATTCAAGATCTAAATCCTAAATTAACAATCAACAAATAATCGCTAACTGCCTGTTTTTACTCCGTCTTTCCGATGTACCACCGAAGCATGCGCCTCGTCGGTGAGCGGTGTTATAGGCCCACCACAAACACCTGTCAAAGACCTTTTGCATTTTATTTACTTTTTTCCTTCATCTTGCCACTATTCGGTGACAAATAC
>MABB01000084.1:19541-25351 GCA_002162915.1 Rhodospirillales bacterium 47_12_T64 | reverse complement strand
AAAGGGGGCCTTTCTTGTTTTACTGAATCGAGAAAATATTGACAGGAATCCAGAAATACATCACCTTGGCGGTGCAGAGTTAATGAGGTTCCCTTAACGACAACATTAGATGCGGGCGCGAATACGTCCGTATGATACTTGGATTCCGGAGCACTACGTGTGAACAATAGATTCCACACACCTACTTTTATGGTTAAAGCAGCACTTAGCGGTAGCTTATCGATTCTCACTCTTGGGGGAATTTTCTTATGGTTATCCAATAGTACCCCTATAGAAGAGGGCACAGAAAAAGCAAAAGCCGATTCTGTGCAAGCAACTACTGAAATTGTTGCAATACTTAAAACAGACCTGATGACCAGTGAGTACATCGCGGTAGGGGCTGTCCCCACAGAAATTGCCTCTGAGTTTCTTACTCCCAGCGACATAGAGAAACTGGTTACCGTTTCTTCTGGCGATACTTTGATGAGCCTTTTGGTTACAGCAGGAGCCACGAGGTCAGAGGCACACGGCGCGATAACGGCGCTCGCCGATGTTTATTCACCACGGAAAATCAAACCCGGGTTAGACATTGCCCTGACATTCTCCCCTCCTGTTGCGCCTCTCACGATAAAAGAGATCGAAAAACCACGCGATGTCGGCCCCTTACGGGCCATGCAGTTCCAGCCAAGTGTTGAGCGCATTGTTAAGGTCAGCACGACCGAAGACAACGCCAACCAATATATCGCCGAAGAAATACACCGGCCGCTGACCATGAAAATGGCCCGCAGTACAAATGAGATCACGAGTAGCCTCTATCTTGCCGCGACAAACGCCAGTGTCCCCAATGACATTATGATCAAGATGATCAGGGCCTACAGCTTTGATGTGGATTTCCAACGTGAAATTCAAAAGGGTGATCGTTTTGAACTGGTCTACGAAGCCTATTATGACGAGAATAACAACCTCGCCAAAACCGGGCAGATGATCTATGGTAACCTGACACTCTCGGGCGATGACTTGCAGCTTTATCGCTACACGCCTTCCAGCGGCTTTACCGATTACTTTAACGGAAAAGGGCAGTCCGCAAAAAAGGCTCTTATGCGTACACCCGTTGACGGTGCCCGCCTATCAAGCCGCTTTGGCAAACGTAAACACCCCGTCCTTGGCTACAACAAGGTGCATAAAGGGGTCGACTTTGCCGCGCCGCGCGGGACACCAATTTATGCCGCAGGTGACGGTGTCATTGTTCGCGCCAATCGCTTTAGCAGTTTTGGAAATTATGTGAAAATCCGTCATCACAGCGGATACGAGACAGCCTACGCACACCTTAAAGGCTTCGCCAAAGGAATGAAGAAATCCAAACGTGTTCGTCAGGGCCAAGTGATCGGCTATATCGGCACAACCGGACGCTCTACCGGGCCGCATCTTCATTACGAAGTTCTCTTCAATGGCCGTCAGGTTAACCCTCTGGGTGTCAAACTTCCTGCAGGCGAAAAGCTGAAGAGTGCAGATCTTAAGAAATTTAAAATCGAGAAACAAAAGATTGATCGCATGATTAATGAGCTCAAAAAACCTGCAGCCCTTGCAGGATTACAGCTAAATTAAGATCGCCTCTCTCGGAAGATATCTTCCTTTTTACTATATTGATATCAAGCGCGATTAGGGCGTCGAAAGTAGATTTCCGTTGATGCTTAAGCCCGTCTCATTTGCCGACACACTTATACTGTCTCCATCATGTACGGAGCCCTCAAGGATTAATGTCGCAAGCGGGTTCTGTAGCTCACGCTGGATAACCCGCTTAAGCGGGCGCGCGCCGTAGACCGGATCGTAGCCCTTCTCTGCCAGCCATTCGATTGCAGCAGTGTCCAGATTCGCCCTCATATCTCGCTCTTTGAGAAGCTTCTGCAGCCTCGCAAGTTGAATATCGACAATCCCGCTCATATGCCTGCGCTCCAAGCGATGGAACAATAGAACCTCATCCAGCCGATTGAGAAATTCAGGTCGGAAAGAAGCACGGACAACATCCATCACCTGCTCACGAACAGCTGTGCTGTCCTCGCCCTCAGGCTGATTTGCCAAAACTTCAGACCCAAGGTTCGACGTCATGATGATCAGCGTATTACTGAAATCAACAGTTCGCCCCTGGCCATCGGTCAAGCGACCATCATCCAGAACTTGCAGTAAAACATTAAAGACATCCGGATGTGCTTTTTCCACCTCATCAAACAAGACGACCTGATAGGGGCGACGACGCACTGCCTCTGTCAAGGCACCCCCCTCTTCGTAACCAACGTAACCAGGAGGGGCACCGATCATACGAGAGACGGCGTGTTTTTCCATATATTCAGACATGTCGAGCCGGACCATTGCCGTTTCGTCATCAAAAAGAAATGAGGCCAGAGTTTTCGTCAACTCGGTCTTCCCCACCCCTGTCGGGCCAAGAAAGAGGAAGGAGCCAATCGGGCGATTGGGATCTTGCAAGCCTGCACGGGCACGTCGCACGGCGTTAGAGATCGCCACGATTGCTTCGCTCTGCCCAATCACCCGTTTGCCAAGTACACTCTCCATGTTTAACAATTTTTCCCGCTCGCCCTCGAGCATCTTATCTACGGGAATACCTGTCCAACGAGAAACCACCGCCGCAATCGCATCCTCACGCACCTCTTCATTGAGCATGTGATTATCGCCAGCCTCTTCAGCTTCGACCAAGGCACGTTCCAGAGTAGGCAGGCGGCCGTATTTCAGCTCACCCGCTGTTTCCAAATGCCCCGCACGCTCGGCACGATCCAGTTCCATACGTGCGCGTTCCAGTTCTTCTTTAATCTTCTGAGCCCCGGCAAGCTTATCCTTTTCAGATCTCCACTGGCTGGTGAGGATATTACTCTTTTCTTCCAGTTCCGCTATTTCAGATTTCAGTTTCTTCAGGCGGCCTTTAGCACCTCGGTCGCTTTCTTTCTGTAATGCAGACTGTTCGATCTTGAGTTGGATAAGCTTTCGATCCATCTCATCGATTTCTTCTGGCTTGGAATCAACCTCCATGCGCAAGCGGCTTGCCGCCTCATCGACAAGATCAATAGCTTTATCCGGGAGAAAACGATCCGTGATATAGCGGTTGGACAAAGAAGCTGCCGAGACCAAAGCAGAATCGGTAATCCGTACACCGTGATGAAGCTCGTACTTTTCTTTCAATCCTCGGAGGATCGAGATTGTATCCTCAACATTCGGCTCTTCGATTACAATAGATTGGAATCGACGTGCGAGGGCTGCGTCTTTTTCGATATACTTTCGGTACTCATCCAGCGTTGTCGCTCCGACGCAATGCAAATCACCCCGCGCCAGAGCGGGTTTGAGCATATTTGAAGCATCCATGGCGCCATCTGTTTTACCTGCCCCAACCAGAGTGTGCAGCTCATCAATGAAGACAATAATCTCACCACTGGCATCCGTCACTTCCTGCAAGACGGCTTTCAAGCGCTCTTCAAATTCTCCACGGTACTTAGCTCCGGCTACCATGGCACCAAGATCAAGCGACATCAGCTTTTTGTTATTTAAACTTTCAGGAATATCACCATTAATGATCCGTAGCGCGAGACCTTCGATAATGGCTGTTTTACCCACTCCTGGCTCGCCAATCAGGACCGGGTTGTTCTTGGTACGACGGGAAAGAACCTGTATTGTGCGTCGAATTTCTTCGTCCCGGCCAATCACGGGATCAAGCTTACCTTCTTTGGCAAGTTCGGTTAAATCAGTGGCATACTTCTTCAAGGCTTCATAGCTGTCTTCCGCAGATGCAGATTGGGCGGTACGCCCCTTGCGTAAATCATTGATTGCCGCATTCAGTGATTGCGCACTTAAACCTGCATCTTTTAAAATTTTCCCCGAAGCGGCCTCGGCGGATAGAGCAAGAGCTATCAACAGGCGCTCAACGGTGACAAAGTTGTCGCCAGCTTTTTTTGCAATTTTTTCAGCTTGTTCAAAAACTCTTGCAGTCTCCGGTGCAAGATATACCTGACCGACATCCTGGCCACTGACCTTTGGCAGTTTTGCAAGCTCGCGCTCAACCCCTTCCAGGGCTTTTCCCGGATTACCCCCTGCTGCAGCGATCAGGTTGGCAGCGAGACCTTCACTGTCATCGAGCATGACCTTGAGCAAGTGTTCCGGGGTCAATCGCTGATGGTCACTGCGATGAGCCAGACTTTGTGCTGCCTGGATAAATCCTTGCGTACGTTCCGTGTAGTTATTTACATTCATTTATTTGCAAGCCCTCTCCGTTATGCCCGTCGTGCGGCACATAATCGTTGATGCCAATACTAACCATCACCCACATTAGCAGCATGACGGTACACTGACGTTGATTTTAATCACCCGTCACAAAATATATGGGAAAACGAGCTTAAATATACAAGACAAAACAAGAGTATATTCCACTAGAGGACGTAACTTGAATTCTAAATTAATTTAGATAATTTCCACTAATCCTGAAAAGTATAATCACAAAAAAAACCCTGCCCGAAGGCAGGGTTGGGAAATCCCATAGTTACGTCAGGAGAGATGAGTACATACCCAGAAGGAATACAAATCAGCATAATACGACATGTCGCCTAGCTGTTTGTGTGTCTTCCTCGGTAGGAACTACAAGAAAGAACTTAGCTGACCAAATATATTTATGCAACTGAAAATCATTCTCATTTAAAATATTTTTTCATGCCTGGGATGATTCTGTTTTTCGTCCTCAGGTAGAAGCCGTCCGAAACCCTAGTAAATCCATCGGTTAATAGTCACTGTTTATTAAGTTCTTGAAAAATAATAATGAGAGAAGAGAATGGTATAAAAATCAGGTGAAACTCATGTCAGCTCAAATAAACACGATTTATCGCTATCCAGTAAAGGGCCTTAGCCCTGAAAAATTAGAAAAAGTAATGCTGAGTGCGAATCGAATCATCCCCAATGATCGACGATTCGCCATCGCTCACGGCTCAACAGAATTTCCCGATGGACCAAACTGGTTATCAAAAAACCATTTTCTCATGCTCGCGAAAAATCCAAAGCTCGCCCAGCTGATATCTCACTATGAAGATGACACCGACATCCTTACCCTAGAACGCAATGGTAAAAGAGTATCCCGGGGAAAACTAACTGATTTAACCGGCTGCATGCTTCTGGAGCAATTTCTGGTAAGTTTTTTAGGTTCGGAATCCCGCGGTATACCTAAAATCGTCGAAAGTAAAAAAACCGCCTTTACAGATATTCCAGATCAACAAATTTCACTGATTAACCTGGAAAGCGTGAAAGATTTAGAGCGCGTGGTTCGCAAACCGGTCGATCCCATGCGCTTTAGAGGGAATTTATATATTGAGGGCCTTGCCGCCTGGGAAGAAAATGGCTGGCTAGGAAAAGAACTTCAAATCGGGGATATAACGTTGGAAATAGTCTCAGCCATTGGTCGTTGCTCAGCAACAAATGTCAATCTAGACACAGCAAAGGTGGACATGAACATCCCCAAAAGCTTGCAGTCAGGATACCAACACCGAAATATGGGTGTCTACGCCGTGGTTAAAAAAAGCGGAGAGATAAAAGAAAAAGCGCCAGTGACTATAATTTAGTCACCAGCGCTTTTTACTCAATTACAAAAACAGACCGTTCAAATTTAAGCTGACTCAGAAGAATTATCTTCCTCGGTCTTCACAGGTGTTTTTCTTGGACGGCCTCGAGGACGAGGTGTCTTAACTTCCCCAGTTGCCGCTGCCGGCTTAGGCGTACGAGGTTTGCGCTTTGGCTTTTCCAGAGGAGCGGCTTCTTCACCCAAAGGCAATTCCGCAACTACTGGCTTG
>MABB01000084.1:15133-19507 GCA_002162915.1 Rhodospirillales bacterium 47_12_T64 | reverse complement strand
TTTCAGGACTATCGACAGGACCCGTATTTTCTTCATACCGAGGTCGACGAGAACGCATCCTGCTTCGAGGAGCAGGCTTACGGTCTTGCGTATCTGTCTTCACACTCTCGGAATTTGTGCTTTCCGATTTAAGAGATACCGTTTCAGATGATCTGACCTCGTTATCTACACGAGCAGGATCTTCAACCACTTTTTCTTCACGCTCTGGTCCAGAACGTGAGTTTCTATGGCGGTAATTATCAGACTGATTATTACGCTGACCAGATGAAGATGAAGAGTTTGACTCCGATTGCGACTGAGCCTGTGCTTGATTCTGAATTTGGGCTTGGACCTGAGCCTCAGTCTGTGGATCGGTAGAATCATTGACCACACGGAAATAGTGCTCCGCAAACTGATGCAAGGATTCAGCCAGAACCCGATCACCGCTCACAGTTGCATCGCGTGCCATCTGTAGGTATTTGTCTTTTAACTGTGACGCGTTTCCGCGAATGCGTCCACCGGGTCCATTACTATCAAACACACCGTTACGCGACTGTTGCGGTTTACGGGCATTGTTGTTGTTGTTTGACCGACCGCGTGGGCGGCGATTTGAATTATTTGTGTTTTGTTGTCTCATCATTCGCAAGCTAAATTAAATGCTAAATATTGGGTATCGACAAACGTCATAGGCTATAAACCCTGACGTTATAACTTTTAAATTGTCGGCGAATACCCCCGGGGCACCCCGAGCCCCTGCTGTACTTTGTACCGTAAAGCTATATCTCGAGGTTTCCAACCCCTAAATGTTAAATTTATATTATTTGTTATATTCCTTTGTACGCAACACAGGCTCGCTCAATTCCACCAAGATCTTTTACAGCCAATTCGCAACGCAACCCAGCCTCGATCATAACCTGATTAATTTGACCCGCTTGCCCTCTACCTGCCTCAATGACCAAAAGACCACCGCTTTTAAGAATGCTGGCAGCTTGAGGAATAAGATCGCGATAATCCTTCATGCCCTCTTCTTCAGCAAAAAGGGCCGCAGGAGGATCGTAATTCAGGACTTCCGGTTCCAGTTCCGTGATTTCGTTCTTACCAATATAAGGAGGATTTGAAATGATAACGTCCCAACCACTTAGCAAACCAGAGCACCAATTACCTGTTTGGAAAATAGCGCGCTGATCAAGCCCGAGGCTAGAAGCATTCATACCAGCAATTTTTATTGCTGCCTCACTAATATCAACTCCCATTCCAGTCGTGTTAGGGAGTTCGCTTAACAAAGCCAGAAGCAAACACCCCGAGCCCGTACCTAAATCAAGGATTCGTAAAGCTTCGGTTGCATCCGAAATTTGATCAAGAACTGCAGAAACGAGCGTTTCGCTATCTGGCCGGGGGTCGAGAGTCTCTGGTGAAATTTTAAAATCAAGGCTCCAAAACTCACGATGCCCAACAATTCGGGACACGGGTTCATGCATAATCCGACGCGAAACCATTTCCTGAAAAGAATCCCAGTTTTCTCTGGAGGGCTCTACCTCCGGATAACCAAAAAGGTACGATGTATCTTTGCCAATAGCAGCCGCTAAAAGAAGACGTGCATCCAAACGCGCCCCTTTAATACCAGCCGCATTTAAGCGCGCGGTTCCCTCACGCAAACACCACCCAATCGTCACAGGTGCGCCACTCGCCAGAGTAATCGGATGGGAATCGTCTTTGTTTGATGCCATCGCCCTACTGGATTTCTGCGAGGCGTGCAGCCTGGTCTTCTGCAATCAGGACTGTGATCACCTCGTCGAGCGCTTCACCCGCAATAATTTTGTCCAGTTTATAGAGAGTGAGATTAATACGGTGATCTGTAACGCGCCCTTGAGGGAAGTTATAAGTTCTAATCCGTTCTGATCGATCTCCACTCCCAACCTGAGACTTGCGATTAGCCGCCTGTGCTTCTTCCTGCTCCCTACGTTGATTGTCATAGATCTGCGTGAGCAGCATTTTCATCGCTTGCTCTTTATTCTTATGCTGAGAACGACCATCCTGACATTGGACAACAACCCCTGTTGGAATATGGGTAATGCGCACGGCAGAATCAGTTGTGTTAACGTGCTGGCCACCTGCACCTTGCGCTCGATAAGTATCCACACGTAAATCGCTTGGATTAATTTCAACATCAACCGACATGGCTTCCGGCATTACAGCAACGGTTGCCGCAGAGGTATGAATCCGTCCGCCAGATTCGGTAACGGGTACCCTCTGAACGCGGTGAACACCGGATTCGAATTTCAAATTAGAAAACACACCGCTACCCGTAATAAGCGCCGTTGCTTCCTTAACGCCACCGATACCGTTCTCAGAATAATCCAGCGTCTCAAACCGCCAACCAGTTCCTTCGGCGTACCGCTGGTACATACGAAAGAGCTCAGATGCAAAAAGTCCAGCTTCATCTCCCCCTGTACCGGCTCTGACTTCAAGAATGGCATTACGCTCGCCATCAATATCTTTGGGCAGCAGCATAACCTGAACCTGCTGCTCCATTTCAGGAAGCTTTTGCTTAAGCTCTAAAAACTCCTCCTGCACCAAGTCTTTCATTTCCGGATCTGCGTCTGGATCGCTCAACATTTCAGCCAGATCAAACATCTCGGATTGCAATCCTCGAAGTTCCTGAACAGTTCCCACGACAGATGTCAGTTCTGAAAGTTCCTTGAGCAACTTAGTGTACTCGTTAGATCCCGGATCCTGATGAGTAGAAATAACGGCATTCAGTTCGTCGTAACGGGCCACAACAGCGTCTAGTTTATCATCGAACTTCACGTTCAGTCCTCTTTCACTTCATCACTGCCCACGACATTTACATCGGTATTATCAAGATGGAACAAACGACAAAGCGTCTCTTCTTGTACCATGTGGGCTTCTGGGTCTTCGATAGCAGTCTCTTTTAAAACCACTTGAGGATTATGCAATAGCCGATTGATCAATAACCTCGTGGCGGCGTCCACATCTCCATTACTTTCGGAAAGGACTTGACGCCGAAGTGTCTCAAAGTGCTTGCGTAACATAGAGATGGTCGGTGCGGCCTGCCGTTCAACCTTGGTTCTGATAAAAGATTGCATTTCCTGCCCAAGAACTTTCCAAGCAGCCATCATCGCGGTTTCACGGTGTACCTTACCCTGCCTGGCAACATTCTCAAGATCGTTCAAATTATAAGAAAAAGCACCATCAAGCGCGTTGACTTCGAGAGCAACATCTCTGGAAGCCGTCGTATCAATAATGAAAATCGGCTTTCGCTTTCTTTTTTTCAAACTGGAACTTATCAACTCTTCCGTAAACAAAACCTCTCCACCTCCCAGTGAAGAGAGGATGATATCGCTATCAGCTGTCAGTTCTTCAAGATCAGTCCAAGGACAAGCTCTACCTCCAAGTCTGAATACCGCAGTTTCACTACGGTTGATACGGGGGTGAATGATTCTAAGAGTATCAATACCCGTACTGTTAAACTCCCCACAAAGGAGCTCACCCATTTCCCCTCCGCCAGCCAGTAATACCTTACATCGCCCGAGATCACCGTGAATTCCGCGAGCCACTTGCAGAGCAGATGAGGTAAGAGTGATGGGTTGCTGCGCAACAGTGGTTTCTGTTCTGACGCGTTTGGCAGCAACCAAACTTGCATTTAGAACATCATCGAGGAACCCGTTAGTTAGCCCGAGGTCTCTTGATTGTCGGTGGCAGTCCTTCACTTGGCCCAAGATCTGGGGCTCGCCGACAACAACACTATCCAGAGATGATGAAACGGCAAACACATGCCTGAGAGCATCAAACCCTTTATAAGCATAACTTTGCTTGCGGATGTCATCGAACTCCAGTTTTGCCTCTGAGGCGATAAGAGAAAGGTAGTATTCGGTATCGCTCGCCTTTGCACCACCAAGGATAAAGTCAAATCGCTCACAAGTCGCGATGAGAACGACACTCTTTTCCCCGTGATTTTTTAAAACAGAAAGGACTTTTTCATAATCCGGTTCTTCGACAAAAAGACTGTCTCGCAGTCTTCTCCCCGCTGTTCGGGCGCTCACACCAACGACTGCCAACTTGTCGAACTGTTCAGACTGTTCGATCAAGGGGTGTTCAGGTATGAAAGGTGGAACTGAGATCATGCGGTATCACTTATCAGGGCAACAGAGGCCATTTTAAGCCCCTTTCACCCCAACTGTACAGTTCAGCGATAAATTGACAGTTTAGATGCCAACTCATCAAGTTTAACAATGCTTTGGTCACCACTTACGAGATCCCTGACGGTTGCAGAATTTTCTGCAAGTTCATCATCACCCATGATAATAGCCACGCAGGCATTTTGCTTATTTGCCCGGTTCAACCGCTTTTTCAGATTACCACTAAAGCCGAGCT
>MABB01000084.1:0-15115 GCA_002162915.1 Rhodospirillales bacterium 47_12_T64 | reverse complement strand
AGCGCAACTCATCTACCAAAACAGGCGCACGTTTATCAGCGGCCTCGCCCATCGGAATGATTACAACAGGTTTTGGCTCTGCAACTTCGCGGGTCATGAGCATAGAAAGGCGCTCAATACCAGAAGCCCAGCCGACACCAGGAGTTGCCGGACCACCCATTGTTTTGATGAGACCATCGTATCGCCCCCCCGCCAAAACTGTTCCCTGAGCGCCCAATGCTGTCGTCGTGAATTCAAAGGCGGTATGGCAATAGTAATCAAGGCCACGCACCAAACGAGGATTGATTGCGTAAACAATTCCCAAATCATCAAGACCAGCTTTGACTTGCGCGAAGAAATCCTTACTGAAATCATTTAGATAGTCAGAGAAGATCGGTGCATCAGCAACAAGCTTGCGGTCTCCCTCATTCTTGGAATCAAGAATGCGGAGCGGATTTTTCTCCAGACGGGCCAAGCTATCTTCAGAAAGTTGGTCCTTGAACTGGGAAAAATATTCAACCAATGCATCGCGATAAGCTTTACGGCTTTCCACATCACCCAGGGTATTCAGCTCCAAAATCGTATCACCATAAACGCCAAGTTCTTTTAAGAAATGAACGCCAAGCGCAATAACTTCGATATCGCCCTGCGGTTTTTCCACCCCCAAGAGCTCGACCCCTGCCTGATGGAACTGGCGCTGACGTCCTTTTTGAGGGCGTTCATGACGAAACATGGGGCCACCATAAAAGTACTTAACCGGCAGTTGCTGGCTCAAGCCATTGGACATGAACGCCCGCGCCACACCGGCTGTATTTTCCGGGCGCAGGGTTATCTCTTCGCCGCCCTTCGTGGAAAAAGTATACATCTCTTTGGTGACAACATCAGAAGTATCGCCGAGAGTACGCTTAAAGACTTCGGTTTTTTCGAATATCGGCGTCGCAATTTCATCATACCCAAACCGATTGGCCACAGCTCTTCCTGTTTCCAACACTTCGCGATGTCGACGCATGTCCGCTGGCAAAAGATCGTGTGTCCCGCGTACTGGTTGCAGAGAAGACATGGCTTGGGTTCTCCTGAAATAGCCTGAATTTGTGTGAACAATTAACCGGAATGGTTATAGGGAATAGCCCCTGAGATGTATATAGCCCCGAACGATAACACTCGGCCTATTTATACTTTTAAAAAAAATATGTTGATTAACCTATCAATGCCCCATCATGACGGGCTCTTCACCGCGTGCAACCGCAGCTTCAATCTCTTCAGCTTTGGTTTCAATCATTCCAACGAGATGATCGACAATATTTTTGTCTTTGAGACGGTGGTTAGGCATACCTGCAACATAGATCTGATGCGTGCCTTTGCCCCCACCCGTAAGCCCAATATCTGTCATTGTTGCCTCGCCCGGGCCATTCACCACGCAGCCAATTACAGAAACAGTCATCGGGGTTGTAATATGACTTAACCTATCTTCCAAAACGGCTACAGTATTGATCACGTCGAACTGCTGCCGTGCACAGGACGGACAGGAAATGACATTTACACCACGATGACGGAGCCCCATTGACTTGAGGATATCAAAACCAACTTTGATTTCTTCAACCGGATCTGCGGATAACGATACTCGCAAAGTATCGCCAATACCGGACCAAAGTAAGCTGCCAAGTCCAATTGAAGACTTTACAGTTCCCGTTCTCAGACCACCGGCCTCTGTAATTCCGATGTGCAATGGGTAATCACAAACTTCACCGAGTTGCATATAAGCCGCCACTGCCATGAAGACATCAGATGCCTTACAGGAGATCTTGAATTCGCGAAAATCCAGATCTTCAAGAATACGGATATGACCGAGAGCAGATTCGACCATCGCATCAGGACAAGGTTCACCAAAGCGGTCCAGGAGATGTTTTTCCAGCGATCCGGCGTTCACACCAATACGCATGGAGCAGCCATGGTCCTTGGCAGCATTAACGACTTCCAGAACTTTTTCGCGTTTACCAATATTACCTGGGTTAATCCGCAGACAGGCTGCCCCGGATTCCGCAGCTTCAATCGCACGTTTATAATGAAAGTGAATATCCGCAACAATTGGCACGTTCACTTCTCGGACAATGTCTTTCAAGGCACGGGAAGACGCCTCATCAGGACAGGACACGCGAACGATATCAGCGCCAGCTTCTTCCATCGCGAGGATCTGTTCGACCGTCGCCTTGACGTCGGTTGTCAGTGTATTTGTCATGGACTGGACAGTAATCGGTGCATCACCGCCAACCGGGACATTACCAACCATTACCTGTCTGGATTTACGGCGCATAACATCACGCCAGGGCCGAATACTCATTAAACTCTCTCTATGCCTTCTAAAAGCAAGTGCAACATGCGCTTTCTCGGGACAAAACTCAAGCTGTAAGCTACGAATAGCATAGCTAAGTTAGTACCTTCAGCGCTAAGAACTTGGCTCTCGTGCCTTACCCAACAATTGCCTCGTCACGACAAGCGGGCCGCTGTATATTTTTGCCTTCGTATGCCGAATATCAAGAGCTTTGTTTTTTTTGGTCTCTGCTGCCAACAAGGAAGGCTTTGTAACGAGCTTTTCTGAAATACAGAACCAATATGTCAGAAACAAGAAAAGGCGCAGAAAACTCCTTGCGCCTTTGCTTGTTGTCTATGTTGGTATGTGACGGATCAATAAATGTTTATTCAGCCTGAATAGACTCAAGCAATCCATCTTCTGAAAGCAGTATGTCACGTCTAACTGCGCCTAAGGGCCCAATTTTTGGTAGATCCTGTCCATTTAGCTTAAGAGTAATCCCCCCTGCATTGCCTGTTGCCATAACCAATCCCTCACGTAGGGGAACGTTATAAACGGAACCGGCACGTAGCACTCGACTAAATATGGCTTCGCCGGAATCATCAACAATATGCATCCAGGTATCACGCTCGGCAAAAATAGAAATCGCAGACGCGACACCCTCATCGCCAAAAACTTCGGGTTCAGGAGGTAAAGGCGGTGTCACAACAGTAGATGCAACAGTGTCTGAAGATGTAGTTGAATCTTCATCGCTCAGCTCAGACAATTCAGACGTAACATTCGCAACATCGGAACTGGTTTCCAGGCTATTGTCAGGAGCATTATCCACCACGGTTTCTGGCTCTACCGTTTCTGGCACACCGGGCACTGAGGGGGAGATCGGTTCCGATTGCACGACAGGAAGTGCCGGGCTTTCGCTCTGGCTTTCGCTCTCTGGGCTCACCAAATTATCAACAGCTTCTTCAACGACAACAGCAGCTTGTTCCGGCACACTCTGCGTTTCCGACTGCTCACTTCCAGAAGGAGGCAGAACATCAACAGCCTCATCGTTATTATTTGGATTATCTTGTTGGCTTGCTACTTCGGCTGTATTTATGCCATCCATATTTATGCCACTAGGATCGTCCGAAGAAGATCCGACAACATCATCAGAGCCGCCGACCGAATCGCCCTCAGACAAAAAGGGCACCCAGTCGGGGATTTCAACATCAAAACGAGAAATCGCTGACCACCCGCCATAGGCAACCGCCAACAACACAATAGAGATTAAGATGATCCCAAAGCCCGGTGTTTTGCTTTCAGGAACAGGCGTTGGAAATACAAGCGTTTTCCTCGACCCGTAATTTTCAACTTCTTGTTTGAATTGGCGGACAATTTCATCCTTGTCCAGATTCAAATACCCCGCATACGTTCTGACAAATCCGTACGCATAGGTATCACCCGGTAAACTCGCAAAATCCCCGCGTTCGATTGCTTCGAGAAAGACATATCTGATTCGAAGAACATCTGCGACCGAACGTAAATCCTGGCCGCGTTTTTCTCGACCTGTGCGAAGTATCTCCGCGACAGTGATTATTGATTGGTCAAAACCTGGAGCTTCTCCCCCAGGTATATTATCCCGTGTTTCCTGCATCGCTTCCACAATCCCCTCCCTGCAAGCAGTAGCTACAATCATTGACAAGATGTAACTACCTGTGGCGCGTAGTGGAAAGTTGTAGCAAATTCAGTAACAAACAACAAATAGTTCTGTTTTATATCACAACATTAAAAGCTTTTGCATAGTCTTCCAAGTCTGTTCGAACACTGTGATCAGCTCTATTTAACAGACTTGTTACAAACTCAGCGATGCTATCAACGTCTAAAGAGCGAACCATTTTCTTGCATGCCGCCACTTGTTGCGCAGGCATGGAAAGGGATTTAAACCCACAACCTATCAAGGCCATAGCTTCCAGCGGTTGCCCCGCCATATCCCCACAAAGCGATAAATCCACCCCCGCTTTATTTGTGTTCTCCGCGATACTGCACATCATATTTAGAACACTGGGGCTAAGAACATCATATCGCTTTGCCAGACGCGTATTGCCACGATCTGTAGCAAATACGAACTGCATCAAATCATTGCTGCCAACAGAGAGAAAATCAACTTCCTGACAAAGGGAAGGAAGTTGCCAAATCAGGGCAGGAACTTCCAACATGGCTCCAACGCGAATTTCCTTTGGGAGAATACCACCAATTGTCTTTTCCCGCTCAAGCTCTCTATTCAACAGCGCTTTAGCTGACTTGAACTCAGCTGTCTCGGAAATCATGGGGAACATAACGTTGAGTTGCCGCCCTTCACAGGCACGAATCAAGGCACGTAACTGTTGCCTCAACAGCGCGGGGCGATCCAGCCCAATTCTAATCGCGCGCCACCCCATTGCAGGATTTTCTTCCGCAACACTTGACCAATAAGGCAGGACTTTATCGCCCCCGACATCAAGGGTTCGAAAAACAACCGGCTTGCCTTCAGCTCGGTCCATCGCCTTGCGGTAAAGCTCGGCCTGTTCCGTCACGTCGGGAAAAGACTTCCGCACCATGAAAGGAACCTCCGTGCGATATAAGCCTACCCCGTCAGCACCAGATGCATGCATATGCGGCAAGTCCATGAGAAGACCAACATTCACATTCAGCGATATCCGCTGGCCATCCAGGCTCTCGGGCGCAAGATCCCTTACCGCTGAGATTTCGGCCCACCGAAGTTTTTTATCCTTAACACTTGTTCTCAGAGTTCGAAGGACATCATCTTTCGGACGAACAAAAACCTGATCATTCGAGGCATCAAGTACAACGGTATCGCCCTCCCGGATTCGGGTGAGAACATCGCGACAACGCCCGATAATGGGCAGTTCGAGTGCCTGGGCCACAAGGGCAACATGAGCCGTTGGAGATCCCTCTTCAAGAACAACTCCCTTTAAACGATCCCAGTCATAATCAAGCAATTCCGCTGGGCCGAGCGTTCTGGCCAAAAGGATAAACTCATCAGGCAGTTCTGGTTTTTCGTCATCTAAACCAAGAAGATGATGCAGCAATCGATTTGCGAGATCATCCAGATCAGCTAGGCGCTCCCTTAGATAAGGATCGCTGATCTTACTCATCCGGGAGCGAGTTTCATTCTGGATTTTCTGAACCGCAGCCTCTGCGGTCATACCGCCAACCCGGATCGCTTCAGTAATTTTACCGACCCAGCCGCGATCTTCGGCAAACATACGATAAGTTTCCAAAACTTCGCGTTGCTCGCCCAATGCAGCAATATCAGTTCGGGTCAGCATCTCGTCAATCGACGAGCGCATCTCCTTAACAGTTAATTCAAGTCGCTGAACTTCTTCTTCAACATCATCAGCAATGATTCGAGTAATCACGATTCCACGATTATGGAACACTGCCTTGCCGATCCCCATGCCTTCGTTCAGACAAAGGCCTTTAATTCTATCGGGTTTTGACAACTCTTTTAGGGAGCTTCCGGCTTCGAGCGCAGAAACAGAAAGGGCACCGCCTGCGATAAGCTCGGCCAGAACCATCGCTATTGTTTCCAGCGCCTCAACTTCTTCTTCGTCATAATGGCGTTGATTAACGTTCTGTACGGCGATAACACCAAGAACCCTGCCACTGCGAAGGATAGGAACCCCCAGCATGGATTGGTAAGGCTCTTCTCCCGTTTCCGGGCGGTAGGCAAAACTTGGATGCCTTGGCGCATCTGATACAGCCATCGGCAAGGCGAGTGCCGCACACTGGCCAACAATTCCCTCGCCTTTATGTAACCGGGTTTTGTAAACGGCTTCAGGCTTCAGGCCCATTGTTGCGGCAAGTTCCAGGTACTCTCCCCCGGCGTGCTCGCCCCCCGCGTACTCTCTGCGACGCATCACATATATTGAGCAAACCTCGGCGGCCATATCCCGAGCAATAAGATCAACAGTCTGCCCCAGGCGTTCCTGATTGGTAGACTTGCCCTTCATCTGGTCGCGTAAAAGCTTCAACAGGCGACGAGACCCGCCCCAGGCAGAAGTTTTTTCGTTCTCACCGCTCATTAGATACCGCTTTCTTGCTGCACCATATGGAAATCAGGCAGAAGGCAAACACTGCCAACTACCTGATCAAAGTTTAGACGTCCTGTTGTTCTAGCTTGTCATCAGGAAGTCAGATTAGTCTTCTGAATCCAACCCGTAAGCTGTGTGAAGGCTCCGCAACGCCAGTTCGGTATATTCTTCAGCAACAAGAACAGAAATCTTGATTTCAGAAGTCGAAATGACTTCAATATTAATACCTTTTTCAGCCAGGGCAGAAAACATCTTCTGCGCCACTCCGGCATGGGATCGCATACCGACCCCGATAACTGAAATTTTGGCAACAGCAGGATCAGAATCCAGGCTATCAAAAGTAAGCCCGTTGCTCTTGTCTTCCAGCACGTTGATCGTCCGATCAAGATCAGCCTTGGCAACGGTGAAAGTCATGTCTGTGGTTTTTTTGTCCGCAGAAATGTTCTGAACAATCATATCAACGTTAATGGCCGCATCCATGAGCGGGCCAAAAATACTTGCGGCTACACCTGGTGTATCTCTAACGCTGCGCAGGGTAACCTTTGCTTCGTCACGGTTATAGGCGATACCACTTACAATTGCCTGTTCCACGATTTCATCCTCGTCTACGACTAGTGTTCCCGGTTTATCTTCAAAGCTGGAGAGAACCTGTACACGCACCCCATGCTTCATGGCCATTTCGACCGAGCGGGTCTGCAATACCTTGGCACCCTGAGATGCGAGTTCAAGCATCTCTTCATAGGTGATTTTATCCATCTTACGCGCTTTAGTGACGATACGAGGGTCGGTCGTATAAATACCATCCACATCCGTATAAATGTCACAACGGTCAGCTTTCAACGCTGCAGCGATAGCAACGGCTGACGTATCGGATCCGCCGCGTCCCAAGGTCGAAATTCGCCCATCGGGGCCAACGCCTTGGAAACCGGCAAAGACCGCAACCTGACTTTCGCCAAAGCGACGAATAATATCATCAACTTCTATACGTTCGATACGCGCACTGCCATGCGCACCATTGGTAACGATCGGTCCCTGCCAACCGAGCCAGGAGCGGGCATTAATCCCTATGTCCTGAAGCACAATTGAAAGTAAGCCAGACGTTACCTGCTCACCAGAAGATAAAACTGTATCATACTCGCGCAGATCGTAGAGCGATCCAGCATTTTGAACATAATCGACTAGTTGGTTGGTTACACCAGCCATTGCAGAAACAACAACCGCAACCTCGTTACCGGACTCGACTTCTTTCTTCACGCGTTGTGCTGCGTTTCTGATTCGATCGAGATCCGCGACCGAGGTACCACCGAATTTCATTACGACTCGGGCCATCGGGACTCATCCTGTGAGGAAATTCTAAAATTAGCTTTAGCCCTATAGAAAAACCACCTTCAAACGGTTGCTCTATGGGCTGGACATATCCATACTCTGCACGGCACGGCGAATCAAGCGAATGCATGCTAAAAACGACAAGATTCACATACGAGAAATGTACAATTCATCTCTATGCAATCTCAAACCGTAAAATATCGAAGTAGACCGGATGATGATGGCTAAAACCAAAAACAATATCAATGAAGTGCCTGAAAAAGACGATGCAGCAGGTATTACAGTTGATCCTCAGGAAATTTCAAAGTTCGCAGCAATGGCTGATGAATGGTGGGACCCTTTGGGAAAGTTCAAACCTCTCCATCAACTAAATCCGGTACGGATTAGGTATATTCGCGATCACCTTGCCAAAAGACATGGACGGGATATTAAACAAATAACTCCTCTCAAAGGCCTCACTATTTTGGATATAGGCTGTGGTGGAGGACTGCTCTCTGAACCGCTCACCAGACTTGGTGCGACAGTTACCTCTATCGACGCATCGCACCGAAATATCGAAATCGCCCACCTCCACGCTGAAGACGTTGGTCTTAAGATGGATTACCGTCATATGACCGCAGAGGATTTAGTCGAAACTGGTGCCAAGTATGACGCTGTTATCAACATGGAGGTCATTGAGCACGTCGCCGATGTCGAGACCTACACCACGTCCTGTGCTGCGCTCGTGAAACCCGGCGGTGTTATGTTTGGCTCCACCCTAAACCGGACGAAGAAATCGTACCTGTTGGCGATCATTGGCGCCGAGTACCTATTGCGCTGGGTACCAAAAGGAACACACGAGTGGAAAAAATTTCTTCGGCCATCAGAATTTGTGGATGTACTGCGCCGTAATGGATTGGAAACTCTCGATTTGATGGGCATTGTCTATAACCCGGTTTTAGACAAATGGTTCCATGACGCCCGGGATCTTGATGTGAACTACATGCTGGTTGCAGAAAAACCTGTGTAATTTGCGAGCCGGCCCGAATACTAAAAAACAAATGTTGGGTGTAGCAAAGGCGTCAGCCTTCGGCTTGGATTTTAAGCATCAGCCTTTGGCTTAGGCTTTAGGCGTCAGCCTTCGGCTTGGATTTTAAGCATCAGCCTTTGGCTTAGGCTTTAGGCGTCAGCCTTCGGCTTCCAGGGGATCTGATTGAAAGCGATGCCCTCATCTTTCAAGCTCTTACTATCCGTTTCGCTGGCTTCGCCATAAATATTCTTTTTCTCTGATTCGCCGTAATGAATTTTACGAGCTTCCTTCGCGAAGTCCTTACCGACATAGTCAAAGTTCTCTTCGACCGTCTTTTGGGCTTCGCTCAACAGCTGCTGCACTTTGGCCAAATCATTTGTCGTAACTTTCTTTTTTTCGCTATTCGCAAGACTGACATTTGGTGCCATCAAGGCTTTTTTAACTGACATCGAACCGCAGTTAGGGCAAGAAACTATGCCCTTTTCTGACTGACTTTTAAAAGCCTCACTGTCTTTAAACCAAGCTTCAAAAACGTGATTGTTTTCGCACTTCAAATCGAAAAGAATCATACTAAACCCGTTTCAAACATACCTACCTCGATAACCAAGATCTTATCGCCGAAGAGATCCCCTTCGGTCAAGCTGGAGTTAAGAGAAATTGTTGCCATCCCTCTCTTTCAAGGGTACCAAAAGTCATCATACATTGTTTTTTGGTTACGAATTATGACTGCTCCTTCTCCTTGGGTTCTGCGTTTTGCTTCACATATTCCAGAGGGATCTAACGTCCTGGATCTGGCCAGTGGTTCAGGACGCCATGCCCGATTGTTTCTTATGACTGGTCACTATGTAACAGCGCTGGACAAAAATACAGAGAACCTGGCTGACATTGAAGACCTTCCAGGAGCAGAGATCCTCACCGCTGATCTAGAAGACAGCACCCCCTTTCCCCTTACAGGTCAAAAGTTTGGAGGGATTATTGTCACCAATTATCTTTATCGGCCTCTTTTGCCGCTCTTACCAGACCTGTTAAGCCCGGGAGGAACTCTCATCTATGAAACCTTCATGGACGGGAATGAACGTTTTGGTCGGCCACGTAATCCGGATTTTCTCCTCCGTCCACAGGAACTACTCAATAGCTTTCACGGAAAGCTCGACATTATAGCTTATGAAGAAACCATAATCACCGAGCCCAAACCAGCTGTAATTCAGAGAATTTGTGCTACGCGTATAAAGTAAAACCAACATTTATCTCGATTTAAAAAAATCACAAATGACTTCCCTAAATCACCTATTAACAAAACAACGAGACCATACAGCCAGCTTAGATGGTAAAATCGCGATCGTGCTCAATTGATGGCACCATGGCACGCGCCTGCTCCACACGTTCAAGATCAATATCCGCAAAGATCACACCAGGCTCACTACCGCCGTCGGCCAGGATTTCCCCCCATGGCGCGATGATAAGAGAGTGGCCATAGGTTTCACGCCCTTCAGCATGCACGCCACATTGACCAGCTGCGATGACAAAGCAGCCATTTTCAATCGCTCTTGCTTTAAGCAATGTGTGCCAATGGGCTTCACCGGTAAACTTCGTGAAGGCAGCAGGCGCTGTTAAAACACCCGCACCCTGTTTGGCCTGCGCTCTAAACAGATAGGGAAAGCGCACGTCATAACAAATTCCCATCCCCAGCTTGGTCCAGGGGAGTTCTGCGACAACGGCCTTTTCACCCGGTCTGAACGTTGCGGATTCCCGATAAGACTGTCCGTCCGGTATCTCAACATCAAACATATGGATTTTATCGTATCGCGCTTTGATCTCACCCTTCGGATCAAAGAGAAAAGCTCTGTTCGCAGCACGCTTTTCTTCAGTTCCTACAATCAAGGAACCGATATGCAACCAGATCCCTAGCTCTGCAGCCAAAGCAGAAAAGGCCTTAACTGATGGATGATCCCTCTCAGGCAAGGCTTTTTCAAGCGTCAGGCGCTTATTTGGTTCCATCATTGTCGTACATTCAGGGGTCTGAACGTATTCCGCACCACCAGCATGCGCCTGACGGATCAACTCACATGCAACAACAAGCGAGGCTTCATCATCTCTTCCAGCCGTAAGCTGAACACAAGCTGCCCTGAAACTACTCAAGAAGCTTTCCTGGATTCGAGTTTGACATCGAGTTGACCTGCACCTTCCAGCGCCATCAGTTCATCACAACCACCGATGTGTTCGCCGTCGATAAAAATTTGAGGGACTGAGGTACGCCCGCCAGCCTTTTCAACCATTTCAGGTTTGCGGCGAGGTTGCATCATCAGGTCAATTTCTTCAAACGCTACACCTTTGGTTTTCAAAAGTTTTTTTGCGCGGATGCAGTAAGGGCACAGCATGCTTGAATAAACAACGACCTCGGCCATACGAATTGTCCTCTTCCAAAAAAAGTTCAAGCCTCAAAAATTAGACTAGAAAAAATTAAACAAGCCCAATTCAGCTTGCCAGTCAGAAAGATTATTTAGGCGATTTTTTCAAAATGTACAGGGGCCGTAACATTTTTTTTACCAACTCAATTCCCGCCCTCACTGAGAACACGTGCCAAAACCAGAGCATCGACACGCGCTACCGATCCTTTTTGCAACGCCCTGCTACAGGCCTCCAAAGTAGCGCCCGTCGTATAAACATCATCGACCAGCACTATCTTCTTACCCTTGATAAGCTCAATGTACTTTGGATGAAGTTGAAACGCCGCCCTTACATTGCTCCAGCGCCTTCCTCCGGACAAGTGTCCTTGTGAGGGGGTATTTCTTGACCTTATCAGAAGGTCAGGTAGATAACGTTTATTGCACTCCTGAGCAATTCTCTGCGCCAATAGTGCCGATTGATTATAGCGCCGACGCAATAGCCTTCTCGGATGAAGTGGAACAGGCACAACGACATCGGCCTCTTCCAACAGATCTCCACCTGCAAGGGAAATCCACCTTGAAAACAGCTGTGCCAAATAGGTTCTATCCGAATGTTTAAAGCCGATGATCATATCCTTGCTCTGATCATCATAGGACAGTGCTGCACGACATCGATCAAATGATTTTGGCGTCCTCAGGCACTCACCACAGAGCACACCTGCTTCAATCGACAGATCGAATGGATAGCCACAACAGGCACAACAGGGGTCAGATATAAATGTCAGCCCGGACCAGCATGGCCCACAAATCCCATTACTCGCTAAAACCGGTTCCCGACAACGTCCGCAAACCGGGGGAAGAACATAATCAACGGCCCTCAATATAAATCCAGAGAATATCTTCGAAATTTCCACCATAGAGAGAGATTAGTTAAAATTTGCATCCGAGCAAAGTGAATGTAGGTATATTGCCCAATCAAAAGTTCCAATAGCAAGCACACTGGGCATTCACTGCCAAGGCAGCTTGATTACTCTGGTCATTGAAAGGCAATCTGTTATAACCAGAAAATTCCCTAATCGTTTCGAGCAGATAATCGATGACCGAGATTTACATCTTTGATCGCAAATCAGTCGATCTCCACCGTGATCGTGCGCAGAACAGCCTGATCGAGCATGACTTTCTCTTGAGAGAAGTCGCTGATCGCCTTGGAGATCGTCTTCTCGATATTGCTCGGAAGTTTCCCGATGCTCTGGACCTAGGCTCCCACCACGATATCCTCAAAAATGTGCTTGGCACTCGCGGTGGCATAGAGAACTTTGCATCCTCTCAATATCGAACAGCCTCCTCTCAGCCTAAAGAACAAGATAAAAGCATTGGCCCTGCCAAAATTTCGAAAGAGATAATCGAGGAAATCCTTCCATTCGAAGCACAGAATTACGATCTGATTATCAGTAATCTCTGCCTCCACTGGGTCAACGATCTGCCCGGCACGCTCGTTCAGGCAAACCGCTGCTTAAAACCCAACGGGCTATTTTTGTCAGCTATGCTGGGGGGCGAGACCCTGAAAGAGCTTCGAAGCGCCTTAATGGAAGCTGAAATGGAAGTCGAAGGCGGTGCAAGCCCCAGAGTGTCACCTCTCATAGATGTTCGAGACGCCGGCGCTCTTTTGCAACGGGCTGGATTTGCTCTCCCGGTTGCCGACTATGACCGCATAGAGGTCAGTTACGCATCTGCCTTTGATCTCATGAAAGAACTCAGAGGAATGGGCGAAACAAACGCCGTTCATAATCGCCGGAAAACCTTCACCCGAAGGGAGACGATCTTAAAGGCAGCAGAGATTTACCAAGACAAATTTCTCGATGAGGAAGGCCGTATCACGGCGACGTTTGATGTCATCTATTTGGCTGGCTGGGCACCACACCAATCACAACAACAGCCGCTTAGACCGGGTACAGCAACAACACGGCTATCCGATTTTCTGGATACCGACGAAACAAAACTCAATTAAGGGAAGCGGTTGAACGTGGTACGACCTAAACGGCTTTGCCCATGAGAGAGACCCGGTCGGATTGTTTGTGATCATCAACAGAAGCCGCATTGCGAAAATAAATCAAAATAAAAACTCTTATCGCAGCGGTCAGAGAAGATTCGTCTTTTACCTCATCAACCGTCGTACAAAGATCACTGATATGGCACTCTTCGCGAACACATATTTCGAAAAGGGCTTCCCACATATCGGGTTCAAGGCGCAATGACGTACGTCGCCCTTTTAAGGTAATATTCTTATTTACCAGCGTTGACATATATTCCCTGCGCTTTCAGCTGTGAAAACCAAAAGCACCCCACTACAGAACCTGTTTAAATAGTAACCTGAAAGTAGCGATTCCCCGACAAATCCGATGACTACAGGTTGTTAGAAAGCCTATTTTACAGCAAATCCCTTAACAATGCTACTAATGGCTCATCTGCAGGTGGCATTTCATAGTCTCTAAGGCGTAGAGGGCGGACCCAGGCAAACTTCTGCCCTTCAAGCGGCGTAACCTGTCCCTGCCACATCCGACATACAAACAAAGGCATAAGCAGATGGAAATCATCATACCCGTGCGAAGCAAAGGCAATCGGTGCAAGACAGCTGGATCTCGTATCGATTCCCAACTCTTCTTTTAGCTCTCGAACCAAAGCCTGTTCAGGAGTCTCACCGGGATCGATTTTACCACCGGGGAATTCCCAAAGCCCCGCCATGGATTTACCTTCAGGACGCTGTGCCAAAAGCACGCGCCCGTCGGTATCCACCAAAGCTGCTGCAGCAACAAGGACGATTGGTTTGGCTGCAACACTTCTGGTTTCAGCAGCCCAACACCCCATGTCTTCTTGGGAAGAACTCATAAAAGAAGCCTCTGGTTAACTTCGATAGTCAGCATTAATTTCGATATATCCGTGGGTCAGATCACACGTCCAGACCGTCGCAGAACCCGAACCAATCCCGACATCAACTGCAATATCGATATTTTGCCCTTTCATGTGTTGGGCAACAGGTTCTTCATCAAAACCGTCAACTCTTTGACCGTCTTTTGCAATCGTAACGCCCCCCATGGCAATGGACAGTTTGTCACGATCCGCGCGTTCACCTGACTTTCCAACCGCCATCACAACACGCCCCCAATTCGCGTCTTCCCCGGCGATTGCCGTTTTAACCAATGGGGAATTGGCAATTGCGAGGCCAATCTTCCTTGCTGTCGAATCGCTTTCAGCTCCAGTGACATGAATGCTGACAAACTTGCTCGCACCCTCTCCATCCCGAACGACTTGATGTGCGAGGTCTGTAAGGAGGCTATTCAGAGCAGCCACAAAATCAGCCAACTCCGGGGCATTGATATCTTGGTAGGACGAATTCCCGGCTTTGCCTGTCGCACAGAGCAGTACCGTATCACTGGTCGAGGTATCACTATCGACTGTGATTGCATTGAATGACAGATCAGAGCCGCGAGAGATAAGAGACTGCACGACAGCAGAAGAGAGAACAGCATCCGTTGCAATGAAACTCAGCATTGTCGCCATATCCGGCGCAATCATCCCAGAGCCCTTGGCAATACCATTAATCGTAACGGTCTTGCCATCGATCTGTGTTGTCACCGTTGCCCCTTTGGCAAAGGTATCCGTCGTCATAATCGCTTCGGCAGCAGCCTCCCAGCCCATAGGAGATAAATCAGATTTGAGATCACCGAGAGCCGACGTCAGACGTTCATCCGGCAGGGGTTCCCCAATCACACCCGTTGACGCAATGAAGACGCCTTCTTCATCACATCCCAACTCCGCAGCAGTTGCCTTAACCGTACGGGAAACGGATTGCTCACCCAGTCGTCCGGTAAAGGCATTCGCATTGCCAGAGTTCACAACAAGGGCGCGAGCGTGTCCAAATTTGAGATGATTTTGACAACATTCAACCGGAGCCGAACACGTTAATGACCGCGTTAAAACACCGCCAATTGTCGTCCCCTCGTCAAAAGCCATCAACAAGACATCTGTTCGTCCC
>MABB01000007.1:2511-2654 GCA_002162915.1 Rhodospirillales bacterium 47_12_T64 | reverse complement strand
CTCCTGCACGTTTTTACCTCTTTTCTTAACACTCTTAACGGCAAGGACTGTACGGGAGAGAACAAATGATTGATTTATATGCTTGGGATACGTCAAACGGCCGGAAAATTCCTATTTTGCTCGAGGAATTGGGGCTCGCTTAT
>MABB01000007.1:682-2449 GCA_002162915.1 Rhodospirillales bacterium 47_12_T64 | reverse complement strand
CCCAAATGGTAAAATTCCGGCTATTATCGACCAAAACGGTCCGGACGGTCAGCCGATTACCTTGTTTGAATCCGGTGCGATTTTGATTTATCTGGCAAACAAAGTAGCAAGTGATCTCTACCCTGAGGACCTGCGTCAACGCACCTTGGTCAATCAATGGCTAATGTTCCAAATGGGGGGCGTTGGTCCGAGCTTTGGTCAGGCACTGCACTTTTATAAATATGCCAAAGAGCGGGTTGAATACGGTATTGAACGCTATATGACAGAAGCACATCGTATTTATAAAGTAATGGATGAGAGATTGAGCGATAACGATTATTTCGCAGGCCAATATTCCATTGCTGATATTAGTATCTACCCCTGGGTGGCTCGAAGGGAGTGGCTCGACATTCAATGGTCAGACTATCCTCATGTCGCGCGGTGGTTTGAGCAGGTCTCACAGCGGGTTGCCGTACAGCGAGGAATGTCAGCACTTACATTGAAAAGTGATCCTCCATCTCTCCGCCCAACCCTTCCGGCAGCTATTCGAGCGGTGGGTCGTTGAGAACCTGCCTTGGCTTCGTGAGGTGAAACTCATGAAGTCAAGGAGGCCGTGTGAGGTCAATTTTTTTTAAAACGTTCCAGGGTAAGCACCACCATCAAGGAGCCAGTTCTGGCCCGTGATGAAACCGGCTTTGTTACTGCAAAGGAACGCGCAGGCTGCACCGAATTCATCGGGTTTGCCAAAGCGTTTGCTTGGGTTGGTTGACTGACGGTTCGCCCACTCTTGCTCCAGGGTTGTTCCATTTTTCTTCGCGGCTGCTTGAAGCGTTGAAGTCAGGCGATCGGTTTCAAATGGTCCCGGCAGGAGGTTGTTGACCGTAACATTGTTCGCGGCGACTTCGCGGGCGAGACCGGCAACAAAGCCAGTAAGTCCAGAGCGTGCCCCATTTGATAGGCCGAGAATGGGGATAGGAGCTTTGACAGCACCTGACGTAATATTAACGATGCGGCCAAATTTTCTGTCGATCATACCATCCACGACAGCCTTGATCAGCAGGATTGGCGTGACCATATTCGCTTCCACTGCCTTATGCCAGGTGTCTCCATCCCAGTCGCGAAAATTTCCAGGAGGAGGTCCGCCAGCGTTATTCACTAAAATATCGGGAGCAGGGCAGGCTGCGAGTAATTTTTCCCGGCCTTCTTCCGTTGTTACATCACAAGCAATTGCCGTCACGTCTATACCTGTGGCATCGCGTATTTCCTGAGCTGTGGTTTCAACGGTTTCGCTTGTTCGCCCATTGATGATCACTTCAACGCCTTCTTTGGCCAGTTCCATGGCACAGGCCTTTCCCAAGCCTTTAGAGGAAGCGCAGATGATCGCTTTGCGACCTGCAATCCCAAAATCCATTATTTTGCTCCTTAAATTTTCAAGTATTGTTTATTTAGATATTCGGTTTCGTTCTGCAAATAAGATCGCTAATTTATGCTTATTTTTACGCTGGTTTATATTGTTTCTTAAACTGGGCCTATACTTTCGTGGGCTTATCATTTGAGTGCAAGCTGAAAGAATTTTCAGATGGAAATGTTGAGGCCTATTGGATCTTGAAAATCGTTTGGATTAAGCCTACTTGTACTCATAATGAGTGTAAGTAGGCGCGACGTTGTTGCTAATACGACAGCTTCATGCTTGCCGCCATACTGCTATAGAGGTAATAAGCTGACATGACAGAAAAATTGACCCTCAAAAAGCTGATCATTGCCTTTGCGCAGATGAACCCAACAGTT
>MABB01000007.1:0-642 GCA_002162915.1 Rhodospirillales bacterium 47_12_T64 | reverse complement strand
GTCAAAAAGCCGCCGATGCCGGCGCTGATCTTCTTGTGACACCTGAACTTAGCCTCGTGGGTTATCCCCCAGAAGACCTGGTGTTGAAGCCTGAGCTTCTCCTGGAGGCGCAAGCCGAACTCAGAGCGTTGATGGCTGAAACGGGTGATGGTGGACCAGGTATTCTCGTTGGTGCGCCGATGCCGGATGTAAAGCTTCAGGATAATCCTTTCAAAAAGGCCTTCACGACGACTGGATCTGAGATTTACAACGCTGCTGTCCTGCTTGATGGTGGAAATTTGGTTGGCTGGAAGGGAAAGCACTTTCTCTGTGACTACAGCGTCTTTGATGAGAAGCGCGTGTTCAAGCAGGGGGCATTGACTGGTCCATTCTCTTTTCGGGGTGTGCGGGTTGGTGTCTTTATCTGCGAAGATATGTGGGACTCTGATGTTTGTGAAACTCTGGCTGAAGCTGGTGCGGAGATGCTAATCGGCATTAATGGGTCACAGTTTAACGCAGGCAAAACAGATACTCGTCAGCATCTGGCAATTGAACGGATTAAGGAATGCGACCTTCCGCTGGCCTATCTCAATATGGTTGGTGGTCAGGATGATATCGTTTTCGATGGTGGTTCCTTTGTCCTGAACGCCGATTGTAGCCTTC
>MABB01000004.1:16030-26710 GCA_002162915.1 Rhodospirillales bacterium 47_12_T64 | reverse complement strand
CACTGGGATGGAAAAGACGCCAACGGCAATCAACTCGAAAATGGCTTGTATGGCTTTAGTGTCGTCGCAACCGATGCTGAAGATAAAGTTGTTCAGACAGCTCAAGGCATTCAGGGTTCTGTTACCGGGATACAACTTAACAGTGGTGTCGTCGTACTCAACATGGGCGAGGTAGAAATTCCACTCAGCAGTGTTCAGGCCGTAATAGAGAAACCCACCACATCAACAGGGAGTACATAAAGATGAAAACCAATTTAATTAAGAGGTTTCCTCATCACACTATGAGCTCTTATGACCACGATGGGATTTTCACAAATAGGGAGATTAGATTATGAGTATTTACGGAGCCCTATATGCTGGCGTGTCCGGTCTTAATGCGCAAAGTAATGCGATGGGAATGATTTCTGACAATATCGCCAACGTGAATACCATTGGCTACAAAGGTGTCAGCGCCCGCTTTTCTACTCTCGTTGCCCAATCAGCAAGTGCGACCCAATACGCATCAGGTGGTGTTCGCTCTGCCCCTTTAAGTAATATCGACAAGCAAGGCCAACTTCAGGGAACGGCATCCGGGACAGATTTAGCCGTCGCTGGTCAAGGTTTCTTTGTGGTCAGTGATCGCTCTGCGACAAGCACAAGCACACAATACCTATTCTCCCGCGCAGGATCTTTTAGGCCTGATGCCACTGGAAATCTTGTTAATGCTGGTGGCTATTTTTTACAAGGTTGGACCATTGCCCCGGGCAGTAGCACACCAACCAGCGGCAGTACTTTTACAGGACTTTCTACTGTAAATATTGCAAACCTGAACGGAACCGCACGGTCAACAACCAATCTCAGCCTTGATTTGAACCTTCCATCAACTGCGCTTCCAACAGAACAAACCAGTGATGTTGTTATGCAGGTTAATCTTGACAATACCGCTGCCACGGGTACGACACATGATGTAACCAGCACTGTTTATGATGGTACAAATACTGCTCAATCAGTAACTTACCAGTGGACCAAACTCGCAGCTGCTAATCAATGGTCACTTGAAGCACTCGCCCCAACTGGTGGGTCCGTTACCAATGGCGGCCCAACCACCGTGGTTTTTGATCCCGCGACCGGCCTCCCCACTTCAGGTTTTCCCCCACCCGACCCTCTCTATACCTGGAACAACGGCTCAAGTAGCTCGATTGATATCACAAGTTACGGAACTGGTATTACAGAAACGGCAGCCGCTTCTGCGTCTTCATCTCAACAATTCAACGACCAATACCTTGCGACGGTCCAAGTTTTTGATGACTTAGGTAACACCCATGATTTACAGCTAGCCTTTACAAAGACAGCCGCAAATACCTGGGATATGACTGCCCTGAATCCAACCTTGAACGGCGCACAAAGTGGCGTAATTGCCAATCTTCCCCGTACAATCACTTTCTCAGGAGGGACACCAAGTGTTATCAGTATGCCTCCCCTCACGATTGACTGGTCAATAGGAAGCACCGGCGCAACCAACAGCACTATAACACTTGATACAGGCACAATCGGTGCTGCCGATGGCATAATCCAGTTTGCAGGAAATTTCATTGTTAACTCAACGGAACAGGACGGGGTCAGCTTCGGTAACTTCAGAGGGGTATCCATCAGCGAGGAAGGTGTGGTAACTGCCCTGTTCGATAACGGCGAACAGCTTGATATAGCCCAAATTCCACTCGCGATGTTTCCCAACCCTAATGGTCTTGAAGCACGAACGGGCAATGCTTACAGTTCTACTGCCGATTCAGGTAATTTCATTCTGAACAGACCCAAAGTTGGTGGTGCTGGCTTGATCGCGGCATCTTCACTTGAGGCATCGAACATCGATCTTGCGGAAGAATTCACCAACATGATTGTCACACAAAGAGCTTATTCCGCCAGCGCCAAGATCATTACAACAGCCGATGAGATGCTGGATGAGCTGATCAGAATTGTTCGGTAAAGATTTTTAATACCCAAACAATAATTTATTTTTACAGCTGCTCAAATTGAGCAGCTGTTTTTTTATGTTAAAAGGCTGTTTAACAAGACAATTCAAAATATAGATACAATTTAAGATAAATTGTCTAAATTATTGATATTAATAGTTTTTCAACCTCCCTAGGCTATAAAGACAACGAGTTAATTAATAACCGGAGTACAAACCATGGGGTCGAGTAGTTTAAACCGGCGGGTAAGTGATGCTGATATCAGCGCAAATCCCTTATCGCTGGATGACCTTCCGCCACCAGAAACAAAAAGGTGGGTTATCCGTAGAAAAGCCCAAGTCGTTGCAGGTGTAAGAAACGGTGTGATTAGCCTCGACGATGCCTGCAAACGTTACAAACTTTCTTTGGAAGAATTTCTCTCCTGGCAAAGGTTAATCGACAACCACGGACTTCGTGGTCTACGAACCACACACCTACAGAAATATCGTGCTGATACTGAAAATAAAGGTACTCCAAAATTCTGACACTGCGCCTCTCTCGTTTTATTTTTAGAAAAACAACATCTTTTTAGAGCCTGTTACTTAAATTCAGGAATAAGCTCTTGACTTAAATATATAAAATTTTATTCAATTGCCCCGGCAAATTTTTCCCAGCACTAGGCAAATTTTTCCTTTGTTAACTTCCTATTTACCGAATAGCTATAGGTTAATGTTAACAGGTTTTACTGATATTTGGTAAATAGTAATAGTTCGGATTTTGCGGTCGTGAATACTTTTGTTGATACTTTAAAGAATCTTGGCCCCGCACGGCTTGGTATAATGGCAGCTGTTGCTGCGGCCACTATTGCGTTCTTCATCTACCTAACTGGTCGAGTAGCAACACCAGAAATGGCCTTGCTCTATGCAGATTTAGCCCCCCAGGAAAGTGGACAAATTGTTAGTGAACTTGATCAGCTTCAAATCCCCTACAAGCTCTCTCCCTCGGGTGACACAATCTATGTGCCGAGTAATAACGTAGCAAGAATGCGTGTTGCCATGGCCGAAAAGGGACTCCCAAGCGGGGGCTCTATCGGATATGAAATATTCGACCAGTCAGAAGCCCTTGGTACAACAAGTTTTGTTCAAAACATAAATCATTTAAGAGCTCTAGAGGGTGAGCTCGCGCGAACAATAAAATCAATTAATCGTATAAAACAGGCTCGCGTACATCTTGTTTTGCCTCAAAGGGAACTCTTTAGCAGGGATAAACAAGCACCCACGGCTTCCGTTGTCGTTACAACGCAAGGCAACAATCTACTTGATCGCCAACAAATTTTATCTATTCAGCACTTAATTTCGGCAGCCGTTCCCGGAATGAAA
Source organism: Rhodospirillales bacterium 47_12_T64 (assembly GCA_002162915.1). Taxonomy (GTDB): domain Bacteria; phylum Pseudomonadota; class Alphaproteobacteria; order Kiloniellales; family Kiloniellaceae; genus Kiloniella. The sequence continues at coordinate 23,403 of MABB01000004.1, read as the reverse complement.
CCAATAAATGTCTCGATTATTGATAACAAAGGCAATCTTCTCGCGCGCGGCGGAAAAGAAGGAGATCTTTCGACGCTAACCACGACCGCAGATGAAAGACGGGTCGCGCATGAAACCCGCCTGATGAGGACCGTTGAAGAACTTCTTGAGCGTTATGTCGGTCGAGGAAACGCCCAGGTGCAGATATCAGCCGAAATGGATTTTGATCGTGTAACTGAGAACTCGGAAGTTTTTGATCCCGATGGACAAGTTGTACTCTCGACCCAAACCGTAGAAGAAAGCGCCAGCGAAGCTGATGGTTCAGGGAATGAGGGCATTACCGTTGGCAACAATCTTCCTGATGCTAATCTGGGGCAGCTTGGTGGCTCTACTGGCAGTCAAAGTAATACTTCCAGAACAGAAGAAACCGTCAACTTCGAGAATTCCAAAATTATAAAAACAAAAGTACATGAAACTGGCTCAATTCGACGCCTGTCAGTTGCTGTCATTATTAATGATATATCTGAAGTCAACGAAGAAGGTATACGCACTTTCACAAGTCGAAGCGAAGAAGATATTACGCAGCTTGGTGCAATCGTTCGCTCTGCCGTCGGTTTTGACGAAAGCCGTGGCGACACGGTGGAAATAGCTAATTTCCGTTTTGCTGAGATTGATCCCCTGCTTCTGCCTGCAGAAGGTGTTCTTGGGATTGGCAAAGACGAAATGATGCGTTTTGCAGAGCTCTTTATTCTTGGTGTTGTCGCAATTTTAATACTCCTTTTGGTCGTCAGACCTCTCGTTACCCGTATTATCGATGGTGATTTCACTCCAGCTGCTGATGGTGGTGGAGCTGGCACCATCACAATACCTGGTCCAGATGGCCGCCCCATGGTTATGGCTGCACAAGCCGGAGCACCAGGCGTGCCTCTCATGCCGGGAATGCCTGCCCAAATCGGCGCAGATGGCGTGCCAATGTTGACATCTGATGCCACAGAGGGTGGAGCGTTGTCTGCTGAATCCGCTGGAGTTACCTCAGAGATTGAGCAGATGATTGATATGAACAAAGTTGAAGGTCGTGTGCGGGCTTCTTCTATAACCAAAATTAGTGAAATCGTTGAAAAGCATCCTGAAGAAGCCGTCCAGATACTACGGACCTGGCTTTATCAGGAAGGCAAGTAACATCAGTGATTATTCAAATTAATTATGTTTAAGAGCAAATAGTATGCGCGACGATTACAGAACAATGACCGGGCCTGAAAAGGCCGCCCTTCTCGTGATGGCATTGGGAGAAGCGCAGACGGCTCAACTTTTTTCCATTATGGAAGATGATGAGATCCGCGAAATATCTCAAATCATGGCCACTCTCGGAATGGTTAGTGCACAACTTATCGAACGTTTGCTCGTTGAATTTGCCGATCAGATATCCACAACAGGAACGATCACTGGTAGTTACGACAGCACAGAACGCCTGTTACAAAAAGTACTCGATAAAGATCGTGTTGATACGATCATGGAAGAAATTCGCGGCCCTGCTGGTCGAACCATGTGGGAAAAGCTGGCGAATGTGAACGAGAATGTGCTCGCAAACTATCTGAAGAACGAATACCCGCAAACTGTCGCAGTAATTCTCTCCAAAGTCAGACCGGAACATGCTTCACGCGTGTTGGGGCTATTGCCAGAACCCTTCGCCATGGAAGTTGTCATGCGGATGCTCCGCATGGAAGCTGTGCAAAAAGACGTTCTGGATGATGTCGAAAGAACTTTGAGGAATGAGTTCATGTCAAATCTTGCCAGAACGAACCGCCGCGATTCCCATGAAATGATGGCCGATATATTCAACTTCCTGGATAGAAATGTCGAAAGCCGCTTCATGAACGCACTCGAAGAGAGAAACAAAGATTCTGCCGAGAGGATCAAAGCCCTGATGTTCACTTTCGAAGATCTCAGTAATCTTGATCCAGGAGGAGTACAAACCCTCCTCAGCGCCGCTGAAAAAGATAAACTTTCTATCGCTCTTAAAGGTTCCTCAGAAGGCTTACGGGAAATGTTCTTCACGAACATGTCCGAACGTGCGGCTAAAATCATGAAAGAAGATATGGCGGCCATGGGCCCAATCCGTCTCAAAGATGTTGATGAAGCTCAGATGTATATGGTGACGATTGCCAAAGATCTTGCTGAAAAAGGTGAAATCGTTATGGCCGATTCAAAAGGCGAAGACGAGTTGGTTTATTAGGAGTTGGTGTTCGTGGCAAATATGAACCAAAAATTTCTCTTCGATACATCATTCGAAGGCTCAAACAGCTCCAAAGAAACTGGACCTGACAGTTTTTCTGACTTCATGGGAACTCCGAGCACGCCTGCTCAAGATGCCCTTCCTGCCGATCCTGAAGTCGAGACTCTCCCTCTTCCAGAAGGTGCCGTATCACTTGAGGATCTCGAACTCTCAAAGCAGACCGCTTACGAAGAAGGGTTTTCTGCTGGCCATACAAAGGCACAGGAAGAAGCATCAGAAGCAAGTGAAGCTCAAATAGCTCAAGCAATATCAAAGCTAGCTCATGAGTTATCTACACTTGAACACAGTCACAAAAAAACACTCGAAGAATTACAAAGTACATCCATGGAAGTGGCATTAAAAGCCATTCAAAAACTCTTTCCAAGCCTTGAACACAGTTCGACACTTGCAGAAGTCACTCTCGTATTTCGCGAATGTCTCGATCGGCTACCACAAGAGCCTCGCCTCGTAATCCGTGTTGCCGACAAAACATTGGATGACGTGCAGGAACAGTTGGAAAAGGTGGCCAGCCAAAGTGGATTTAACGGGCATTTGGTTTTCTTGTCTGAACCAGGCATGTCGCCAAGTGATGTCCGGGTTGAGTGGGCGGAAGGAGGTGCGGAAAGAAACAGCACCGAAATGCTCCATGAAATAGAAACAATACTTTCTCGCGCCATTACAAGTCTTTCATTACCCGGAGATTCCGGGCAAACCAATGCACTCTCAAATCAAGAGATTATGGAAAGTGCTCAGCCAAATGAGGTTGCCCAATGAACGAAAATGAAACAGAAAACGGAACATTCCCTTCCGTTCCGGAAATGCCTGAAATGGAGGATGAATCCTCTATGCCTGAACCAGGTGGCAGGCCACCGACCAACGCCAAAGAACTTGAAGCAGTCTACGATATTCCTGTTCAAGTCTCAGCAATTCTTGGAAAAGCCAATATGCAGGTTAGCCAACTCCTCAAGCTTGGTAGAGGCGCTGTTATTGAACTCGACAGAAAAGTTGGCGAAGCCATCGATATTTACGTAAATAACCGATTGGTTGCACGTGGAGAAGTCGTGGTTGTTGAAAACCGGCTTGGTGTGACGATGACAGAGATCATCAAAATGGACCGAAACTAGGTACTTCCGGGATTTGAACTGATTATGGTCAACACTTCACAAACCAGTACAAGCACCCGCGGCCAGGCTCCCAGCCGCCCCCATTCAGGGGCGACATTTGACTATGCAACACTTGCAGGTGTCGCTGGGGCCTTTTTGATTATTATAGTCGCGATGGTACTTGGAGGGTCCCCAGGGTCCTTTTTTAATCTTCCTGCCGTATTGATCGTGATAGGCGGAACCTTTTTAGTCACAACGATTTCGTTCACCTGGGATGAAGTGACCAGAGCCCAAAAAACAATGCTTCGTGCAGCATTATATCACGCTGAAACACCAGGAAATGCCGCGTTACAAATACTGTTTTTAGCTGATCAAGCACGCCGTAACAGTATTTTGTCCCTTCAGAAGCATCTGGTTGACATTCAACACAGCGGTTTTTTGCACCGGGCAACAGAGATGCTCGTCGACGGCATTACGCCAGAACAGTTAGAGGTTGTTCTTGAACAGCAGGTTGTCGCTACGCAAACCCGGCATCAACGTTCCGCTAACATTTTAAGGCGTGCAGGCGAGGTAGCTCCCGCTATGGGACTAATTGGGACTTTAGTCGGGTTGGTACAAATGCTAAGCAACCTTGAAAATCCAAGTACCATTGGTCCAAGCATGGCTGTGGCTCTGCTTACCACATTCTATGGCGCTATTTTGTCAAACATGGTTTTCCACCCGTTAGCAGCAAAGCTGGAGCGAATCTCTCAAACAGAAGCAATCGTCAACCAGATTTATACCATTGGCGTTTGTTCCGTTAGTCGGCATGAAAACCCAAGACGTTTAGAGATTATGCTTAACACTATTCTCTCTCCGGACCAGAGAGTGAATTATTTTGATTAAGGCGACTAATAAATGTGTCGCCGACCAGGAGAGTAAGTTATGCGCCTACTAATTGTTGGCTCGCTAGAAGGACATATGATCACCGCCGGAAAGATTGCGTTTGAGCGGGGAGCAAAAGTTGCAACCGTTGACGACGTAGATCATGCCATGTCCTCCCTACGCACGGGTAACGGTGCTGATCTGCTCATGGTCGATATCAATCTTGATATCGATAAGCTTTGTAAACATCTTGATGCAGAACGTTTTTCCGTCCCTGTCATTGCTTGTGGCATTGGCACACAGCCTTCCAAAGCTGGCGATGCTATACGCTCAGGGGCAAAGGAATACATTCCACTCCCTCCTGACGCCGAGTTAATTGCAGCCGTCCTTGCAGCCGTAACAGAAGAAACGACATCTCTGATCTACAAGGATCCGGCAATGGCTGCCGTCATCCGGCTCGCAGAACAGATTGCGCCCTCCGATGCCAGCATTCTTGTCACGGGTGAAAGTGGTACGGGTAAAGAAGTTATGTCACGATACCTGCACTCCAAATCCAAGAGGGCAAAGAGTAATTTCATTTCAATCAACTGTGCAGCAATCCCTGAAAACTTGCTGGAATCAGAACTTTTCGGCCACGAGAAAGGTGCTTTTACGGGCGCTTTGTCTCGACGCATAGGCAAATTTGAAGAAGCACACGGTGGCACTTTGCTCCTTGATGAAATATCAGAAATGCATCCTCGGCTTCAGGCAAAATTATTACGAGCCGTTCAAGAACGTGAAATTGATCGTGTCGGCGGAAATAAATCTATCAAAGTTGATTTTCGATTATTGGCGACCTCTAACCGAAATATGGAAGAAGAGGTAAGGAAAGGAAACTTCAGGGAAGATCTCTATTTCCGGCTAAATGTTGTCACTATCGATATGCCGTCACTGAGAGACAGGCCTCTGGACATCGAAATTCTTGCCGACCACTTCCTCACCAAGTACGCAGAATCCAACGGCATCGCCAAGCCTGCGATTACACCGGAAGCTATGGCGCAATTAATGCAGCACCACTGGCGTGGTAATGTACGTGAGTTGGAAAATACAATGCATCGGGCCGTTCTCTTATCCAGAGACAACCTCGTTGGACCAGAAGCTATTTTATTGACTGGAGCAAGCTTTGCGCCTGCTCCTGCGGCTCCCCAGTCCCAAGGCTATCCAACGGCTCAAGCTGCTGCTCCCCAAGTTCCGCCAGTTCAACCAGCACCTTCAGGGAACGGTGTACCAGAAAAGGCTCTCGTAGGCAGAACGGTTGCCGATGTTGAAAAGGATCTCATCCTCAACACGCTTCAACACTGTCTTGGTAACAGGACTCACGCAGCAACCATTCTTGGGATTTCAATTCGAACTCTTCGTAATAAATTAAAAATTTATAGCGACGATGGTACAGAAATCACAAGCCCTGGTAGAGGCGTAGAAAGCTATAGCCCCTCATTTTAACTTATAACAGTACAGTAGTAACTTTATGTCCGATAGCAGCCCACAACAAGAAGGTAACAAACTAAGGCTTCCGCCAACCGTGGTGTCAGCCCTGGAGGCACTTAAGCGTGGAGACATTGCTCTCGCACTTGGTGTTATGGCTATTCTTGTTGTGCTGATACTGCCAATGCCAAGCTGGTTACTCGACATCTCATTGGCGCTCTCGATAACATTATCCGTACTCATTCTAATGACGGCTCTTTTTATTCATGGGCCATTGGAATTCGGGTCATTCCCGACTGTTTTGCTTATCGCAACGATGTTGCGATTATCCCTGAACCTTGCCTCTACCCGATTGATCCTCGCCAAAGGGCATGAAGGGACAGGTGCAGCAGGGCAAGTCATTGAGTCTTTTGGCAACTTTGTTATGGGCGGAAATTTTGTCATCGGAATAATTGTATTTGGCATTCTCGTCATCGTGAACTTCATTGTTATCACAAAGGGTGCCGGAAGAATCGCCGAGGTTTCAGCACGTTTTAGCCTGGATGCTATGCCTGGCAAGCAAATGGCTATCGATGCCGATCTATCAAGCGGGCTGCTTGACGAGACGGAAGCGCGCGCACGCCGTAAAGAACTTGAAGATGAAAGTAATTTTTTTGGGGCAATGGATGGGGCTTCCAAATTTGTCCGTGGTGATGCCATCGCGGGGCTCTTAATTACCTTTATCAACGTAATTGGGGGCATCATTATCGGTGTTGCCCAAAGAGATATGGCCGTTGGTGACGCGGCATCATCGTATACTCTTCTAACTGTCGGGGATGGATTGGTATCCCAAATTCCAGCAATTATCGTATCGACAGCTGCGGGTATTCTTGTATCGAAAACAACCACGACCGGATCTGCTGACAAGGCAATCTTCTCACAACTTGGTGGTTACCCCCGTGCTCTGGGCCTTTCTTCAGGATTGATGATGGCGCTAGCTATCGTGCCTGGAACACCTGCATTTCCATTCTTACTGTTGGCAGGAACAACTGGCGGGCTCGCCTGGCTCTCAAACAAAAAATCCCTGGAACAGGCTCAAGTAGAAGACAAGCAACAAATGGAAGCTGCCGAGCCCGCTCCTGTAGCCGAGGAACCAATCTCTTCTTCTCTACAAATTGACAATCTTCGACTTGAATTGGGTTATGCCCTTCTGCCAATGATCAATGGCCAAGGGGGAGAACGGCTTACGGATCAAATCAAAGGCCTGCGACGTCAACTCGCCCAAGAGCTAGGGTTTGTCCTGCCCTCTGTCCGTATTCAAGACAATCTGCAACTCGGGGCCAATAGCTACATCATCCGTATAAAAGAAATCTCGGCGGGCGAAGGAGAATTACGTCCCAATATGCTGTTAATTATGGATCCGCGCGGAGACAAGATCCAACTTGTCGGAGAAGAGACAATTGAACCTACCTTTGGTCTTCCAGCCATGTGGGTTGATGAAAGCCAGAGAGAAGAGGCCTTGTTCCGAGGTTATACGGTAGTCGATGCCTCAACTGTTATTACGACGCATATCACAGAAGTCGTAAAAGATCATATTTCTGAGCTGTTGTCCTACTCAGAAACTCAAAAACTTCTAGATGAGCTAAACGAAGAACATCAAAAACTTATTGCAGACCTCATTCCAACCCAGATCTCAGTTGGCGCCTTACAAC
>MABB01000004.1:0-16014 GCA_002162915.1 Rhodospirillales bacterium 47_12_T64 | reverse complement strand
TCTTGGGGAAAGGATCTCAATTCGGGATCTTCCAACCATACTTGAAGGTATTTCTGAAGCCTGTGCCTATACCCGTAATGCCACTTTTATCACGGAACATGTCAGATCACGATTAGCCAGACAAATTTCTAACAGTAATGAAAACGAACAGGGTTTTATCCCCATGATCACCCTTTCCCCACAGTGGGAACAGGCCTTTGCTCAAGCTCTTGTCGGAGAAGGCGAAGACAAGCAACTTTCAATGCCACCAACTCAACTGCAAGAGTTCATTACTGCCGTTCGGCAAACCTTTGAGCGCCATGCAATGATGGGCGAAGCTCCTATTATGCTTAGCAGCCCGGTAATACGCCCCTATGTTCGATCAATTGTCGAACGGTTTCGCCCGGCAACAGTCGTGATGTCACAAAACGAAGTACATCCAAAAGCAAAAATTAAGACTCTTGGGGTAATTTAAAGCTAATGGTGTGCTTAAGTGATATATGTGAAACAGACAATCAAGCTAGGAAGCTGTTAAAATGCGTTTAAAGCATTACATTGCCAACAGCTTACCCGAAGCCATGGATCAAGTCCGTGTTGATTTGGGCGAAGATGCGATCATACTGGCGACAGACGAACTTGGTCCTGGTAAAGGCGTCCGTGTAACAGCGGGCCTTGACGATGAACCTGCTCATGATTTCTCCATTATCGACCCTGCTGAAGATGTCGATTTTGTCGATGAAATAACAGAAGTCCTCGACTTTCACCGCCTTCCCGCTGAAATGATAGACACCCTTGTTGGCCACGCGATGGGAGTTCCGGCTTCTGAATGGCATATTTCTCTTGCTGGAGCTTTGGATGATCATTTCCATTTTGGACAGATACCAACGTGCCCCATATCGAAGCCTCTTATGTTGATTGGCTCGCCTGGTGATGGCAAGACATCGACCATTGCAAAGTTATGCGCAAAGGCACGAATTTCCGAAATCCCAACCACCGTTATTACAATCGATTCAGAGAAAACGGGAGGCATAGAACAAATCGCGGCTTTTTGTCATCGTTTACAAATCGATTTGGATATTGCCGAAGCGCCTGAAAAATTAACAGAATGTATAGATAAGATTACCGAAGAGAGATTAATTCTCATCGATACAATGGGGATAAACCCTTTTGACGAGGATGCCGTGGATTATCTGGCTGAATTCGCTCAAGCTTCAAATGCAGTATCGACCCTAATCATTCCTGCAGGTGGCGATGTCTATGAAGCCGCAGATAAAGCGGCTGCATTCACAGCCCTCGCCCCAAAATACATCATTCCGACAAAGTTGGATATGACAAGACGATTTGGCGGACTGCTAACTGCCGCTCACAGCGCTAACCTTACATTCATGGCTGCGGGTACGTCTTCTCAAATTGCCGATGGTCTGTCCCCTATAAATCCAGTTTCCCTGGCACGACTATTGCTTCCAACAAGACTAGAATCCCAACAGCACACTCTTGCAACAGGCACACGCTGATGAACCAAGCCAAGAATTATAATGTACAGGCTCTACACAACAAACAACGTTGCCGGAACATGATTGCTATTGCTTCTGGTAAAGGCGGTGTTGGCAAAACCTGGCTATCCATTACACTTTCACACGCATTATCCAGTTTAGGATGTCGAACTCTGTTATTCGATGGCGATTTAGGTTTGGCTAACGTCGATATCCAGCTCGGCCTTGCGCCTAACAAGGATATGGGTGGTGTCCTTACCGGCCGTTATTCCTTAAAAGAGGCCGCAGTCCGCTACCCGGACGGAGGCTTTGATGTTGTCGCAGGACGGTCAGGATCAGGCAATCTGGCAAACCTACCAGCACAGCGGCTCAACAATTTAACTACGGACCTTGCAAACCTGTCTGAATCTTATGATCGTATTATACTAGATCTTGGTGCCGGGATAGATCGCACGGTAAGGCAACTTGCCTCTCAAGCTCAGGTTTGTCTGGTGATTACGACAGACGAGCCCACATCGCTGACAGATGCTTATGCCTTCATCAAACTTACCAAGATGCAACGCCCTGATGCGGACTTACGTGTCATCGTGAACATGGCTGAAACCGAACATGATGGCCATAAAACGTACAATACAATCAGGAAGGCCTGTGAATCTTTCCTCAAAATTACGCCGCCTCTTGCTGGTATTATTGTAAGGGACAACAAAGTAAAGGAAGCAATTCGCAATCAAACGCCTCTGCTTGTCAGGTATCCTACATCATCAGCAGCAGAACGCGTTGAACAGATTGCCAGGAACTTGCTATCAGGAAATGAATAAAGTACGGCTCCCTCTTGCGACAACGCCGTCCCCTCAATCTGGAGTGACCCAGACTGCTCAAGCAAGTACATTAGCCAGTTACCCCCCTTCTCTAGGGGCACGTCCTGTACAGGAACAAATTTCAGGAACCATTCAAGGGCAAAATAAATCTGGACAGCTGATCGTGCAAACCCTGTTGGGTGACCTTGCGGTAAATAGCAATATTAAGCTTCCACCCGGTACAGAAATCATTATTCAGTTTAGGACGCACCATCCTCCATTCGAAGTTCTCCTGGTTCCTCAACACAACAAAGTGAAACTCGCGACACCTGCTCCTCCCCACAATCCACAAGACAAGCTGACGCTAGGTCAAACCCTTCAAGCCACCTTTTTAAACAAATCGTCTGACCAACCTCAAAGCTCAATCCCCGGAAATATCACCCAAATTCCACCAGGCAAAAGCTTCCCTGTACGGATAGAGATAATATCCCCTTCAGCGCAGCAAAACCCGACAACCAAAGCAAGCAGTGGGCTGCCAGCAGGACAACAGGTCACTCAATCATCGCAGGCCACCCCACTCTCCTCTCCAAGCCAGACGAATAAGACACCCCGGATAGATGCCAATACCTTGAACGCCACGGTTATTGGGACAAGTAAAGGGCAACCAATAGTACAGACCTCGCTTGGTAATATTCAGCTCTCTTTTAAAGCAGTAATACCAATCGGTGCCCAAATTAATCTGACGTTCTTACCTGCCGTCGATGAAACAACCGGAGACAATTCTCTTCGTCGTAGCTCTCTACCTTTGACGGGAGGACTTAATCCGGGGCAGGATTTACGAACATCATTGCAATCTGCACTCAGCACATTGATACCCCAAGGGCAAGGAAATGCCTTGGCAAGTCATATTCCTCATCAAGGTTCTGCCCTGACATCCGGCATACTTCTTTTTTTAAATGCAATTAAGGCCGGACCGAATAGACCCTGGGTTGGCCAGGATACACTTTCCCTTTTAAGGTCCGCCGGGAATACCGAATTAGCTCAACAGCTCACAAATGAAAATGCTACTCTCAGCCGGCCGCTTGAAACCAGTCAAGGTGACTGGCGAATGACCCAACTTCCCATCCTTCACGAAGGTATTTTGGAAAAAGCCAACTTGTTTGTTAGAGATCGGGAATCTGGTTCACAAAAGGGAAAGAAACCAGAAAGAGAAGAGGCAACGCGTTTCAAGCTTGAAGTTGAAATGAGCCGGGATGGGGATATGCAATTTGATGGTCTGGTCAAAAAAAACCGGTTCGACCTCGTTGTCCGTAGTCGGGAGAGCCTGCCCAATACAATGCAAAGTCGAATTTCGGATCTGTTTTATGGTGCCAATGAAGCAACCGGATTTACCGGGCGCCTCACATTTGAACCATCTCAAGAGTGGGAAAAGTTAACGGATGTTGCAAACAAGCTCATAGCTGGTACGCACAACAGCACTCTTGCATGATCAAACTACGCACGATTAAGGCCAGTATGAAATCGAGACCCGTGTAAAACCAAGACCAGTGCGAAACCCAGATCAGCACGATACCAAAATACTAATTTCTATCCTACAACAGAGTTAATTTTCGGAAATTTTCCGACGCCGGTATTGTTGTATTCCCATTTCATCGTAGGCAGCCTGTTCCTTTTTCTTGATCACATCTTGCTGCCGCCGAATATCATTGGCCTGGGCTTCTTCGTATTTTTTTAAATCTTGATAAATTTCGTGTAGCTCTTGTTTAGCTACTGCCTTTAAAGTCATTACCTCTTTAATAGAGGTCTCAAGGCGTTTACGGCGCTCTCGTGCTGCTTCGGCATAGGCCGGGTAAGTTTGAGCAACATCAGGATGTTGTGATGCAAACTCCTGCTCTTTGACGACTTCCTGATCAAGCTTGGCCAGATCTTGCTTTAACTTTAATGACAGAGCCTCCAAATCAGATAATTTTTGCTGGGCTTCATCCAATTTCCAACTATGTACTCTTACCAAACTGTCTATTGGGGTCTTCATTATTCAATCCCCGCCTTTTCTAAGTTTCATTTTGAGTTTGGTTCTGGAATTCTGTTAACTCGGGTGCTTCTTGCTCCCAACTCATTCCAATAGCTGCAGCAAGTTGTTCATAACCTTCAGCAAGCGTACTTTCTTCATATTTACCCTGGGTAAGAAACGCTTCCAGAGCACCATTATGTGCAATAGCTTCATCAATAACAGGATCAGAGCCTTCGTTGTAAGCACCAATTCGGATCAATTCCGCCATATTCTCGTAAGTTGATAATAACTGCCTGCCACGCGTTACCAGCTCATTTTCCGAATCAACATTGCATCCTGGCATTGTTCGGGAAACGCTTCGAAGTAAATTAATTGCCGGAAACCGATTTCGCTCGGCTATGGCACGATCAAGAATAATATGTCCATCAAGAATACCACGTACAGCATCTGCAATGGGTTCATTATGATCGTCCCCTTCGACCAATACAGTAAATAACCCAGTAATAGATCCCTGCTGCTTCACTCCCGGCCCTGCACGTTCCAACAGTTGAGGAAGTTCGGCGAATACCGAAGGGGTATAACCCTTACTGGCAGGTGGTTCGCCCGCTGATAAGCCGATCTCACGCATAGACATTGCAAAACGCGTTACGGAATCCATCAAACAAAGGACGTCACGGCCGTTATCTCGAAAATACTCGGACAGAGCCATCGTCATGTAAGCGGCTTGCCGACGCATCAAAGGCGGTTCATCTGATGTCGCAACCACGACTATAGAGCGCGCAAGCCCTTCTGGTCCAAGATCATCCTCCAACCATTCCTGAACTTCACGTCCGCGCTCACCAATCAGGCCGATAACATTTACGTCCAGCGATGTATATCTTGCTAGCATTGACAGTAAAACGGACTTGCCCACACCAGAACCAGCAAAAATACCCATCCGTTGGCCTCGACAACAGGACAGGAAAGTATTGATTGCCCGTACACCCAAATCAATTTTTCCACCGACCCTTTGTCTTCCATGAGCTGGTGGAGGAGAACTTCTGACTTTATAGGGATCAGGGCCCATAGGCAGAGGCCCCTTCCCGTCTATGGGTTCCCCCAATGCATTCACAACGCGGCCAAGCCAGGCATCCGATGGATGAATGGCAGGTTCACTGGAAGCGAGTAAGGCCTTACACCCTAACCCGATACCGTCAAGAGAACCAAACGGGAGTAAAAGTGCATGGCCTTGCCTAAAGCCTATAACTTCACAGGGGACTCTTCGTTCATCTCTCGCAATCAGGATACAGCGAGATCCAATGACCAAGAGGCGATCAAGTCCAGAGAGCTCGACAAGCATTCCCAGGACGCCAGATACTCTTCCGTACACTTGATAATCAGAAAGTTCTGAAATTTCTCTGGTTAAACTTTTAAGAGTCATTCCCGAAATCTACCCATATTTTAAAAGACGAATTGCCATCATTTTGGTTAAAACTTTACCTGAAAAAATAATTTTCCAGTGTATTACGACACTATTTTTACACACTCCACTTAATACGAGCTTAATCAGTGATTCTTTCCAAAAAATCAAAAATTGTAAAAAAATTCGTATTTTTACTAAAATAAACATAAAAATTGCTCTATTTTATTAACCATAAGGGATCTTGGTAAGGTTTTGTTAATATTCCTTACCGAAAATGGTTAACAACATATATATTCGTTTACTCAACATTTATGACCGGAATTTATTATGCGAGTCCTGTTAGTAGAAGATGATGCCCCAACAGCCCAAGGCATCGAAATGATGCTGAAGTCAGAAGGTTATGTCTGCGACTCAACAGACATGGGTGAAGACGGGCTCGAGATTGGTAAAATCTACGATTATGACATCATTATCCTCGATCTTATGCTCCCAGATATGGATGGCTACGAAGTAATTCGTCGCCTAAGAGCATCAAGAGTGGAAACACCGATCCTAATTCTGTCCGGACTAAACGGGCTTGATGACAAAATTAAGGGTCTTGGTTTTGGCGCTGATGACTATCTGACCAAGCCTTTTGACAAGCGTGAACTGATTGCACGAATTCAAGCGATCGTTCGTCGCTCAAAAGGTCACGCCGCATCCGTCATTGGTACTGGTAAGCTCAAAGTTAACCTCGATACTCGTACCGTCGAAGTTGAAAACAAGTTACTTCACCTGACGGGCAAAGAATACGGCATCCTGGAACTTCTCTCCCTGCGCAAAGGAACAACTCTCACAAAGGAAATGTTCCTGAACCATCTTTACGGTGGCATGGATGAGCCTGAGCTCAAGATTATCGACGTGTTTGTCTGTAAACTGCGCAAGAAGCTGTCAAATGCGACAGGCGGAGAGAATTATATCGAAACAGTCTGGGGTCGAGGTTATGTTCTACGTGACCCCGTAGAACAAACTGTTGATACTCCACAGCTGGTTTCTGCATAAAACATTCAAAGTAGAAGGACTGATCTTCGAAGACCAATCCCTGAGATCACGACAAAAAGTATAAAAAAACCACCCGGACCTCATACACTGAGTTCCGGGTGGTTTTTGTTTCGTCAGTATACCCTCGACTAACCTGCAGCGCGATTTACGGCCTGACCATTACGTACCAGTCCATAAATTCCACGTTTACCCGGTATCAATTGGAAATCATCAGAAATACCAAGCACCGTTTCAGCACCGCCGAGATATAGAAAACCATCATCAGGCATCTGCTTTGCAATTTTTGTCAAAACAGTCGATTTGGTTGCCTGTTCGAAATAAATCAGGACATTACGGCAGAAAACAACATCAAATTTTCCTAACAAGGCCGGACTTTCAAGAAGGTTGAATGTTTTGAAAGTCACCATGTTGCGAATAGAGCTATCTATCTGCCACCGGTCCCCCGCCTGCTTAAAGTATTTGACCAGAAGATTAATCGGTAATCCTCTTTGTACTTCAAACTGGGTGTAGACCCCCTCTTTGGCCTTATTAAGAATATCATTGGACAAGTCAGTCGCAACAATTTCAATTTTCCATCCCGCGAGAGCAGGACCAGCCTCTTTCAAGAGCATCGCCAAGGTATATGGCTCCTGTCCACTAGAACAAGCTGCAGACCAAATCCGGATCGTTTTACTTGCAGCTCTTTTCTCAAGCATGTGAGGAAGAACCATATCCCGGAATAGATCAAATGGCTTTTGATCACGAAAGAAGAACGACTCGTTTGTCGTCATTGCTTCGGTAATATCACTGAGAATACGCTCGTCGTTTGTTGCCCTGACTTTTTGGACAAGCTCATCAAAGCCGCTAAGACTCCACTTTCTTGCCACTGGATTCAAGCGACTTTCCAACAAATATGCTTTGTCTTGGCTTAAGACCAACCCAGAACGTTTCTTAAGAAACTGGGAAATATAATCGAAATCACTCACATTCATGCCGCCGACCTCAGAACAAGTTGTCGTACATTAGAAGCCATCTGCTTAATTGGAAGTACTGCAGAACAAAGTCCCGCAGTCGCCACCGCTCCAGGCATACCCCATACAACACTTGTTTGTTCGTCCTGAGCAATGACTGAACCACCAGCGGCCGTCACAACTTCGGAACCTCGTAGACCATCGCTTCCCATACCTGTTAAAATCAGGACGAGAAGACGAGAACCGTAAATTTTGGATAAACTTCTCAGCATCGGATCTACCGCTGGGCGGCAGAAATTTTCCGGTGCGTCTTGGTTTAAACGAATGACTGTATTAGTCCCCTGTTTTTCAAAAACCATATGATACCCGCCAGGTGCCAGGTAGATGTGTCCCCCCTTGAGGACTTCACCTTCTTCACCTTCTTTACTGGGCATATCGGCAACGCGGGCAATGTGTTCTGCGAGCAAAGCAGTGAACGTTGCAGGCATGTGCTGTGTAATAACAACAGGCTGCGAAATAACTCCGAGACTACCCAACACATCAAAGAGCGCCTGAGGCCCGCCGGTTGAACTGCCAATCGCCAAAAGATCCGGTTTGTGAATGACATCTTTCCTAAGCCCGATTTCCTTGTTTGGATAAAGAGTAGATTGAACTGGAGCAGCCTTTACCTTGGCTCTTTGCGGCGCTCCACCTTCAGCTGGCTGTGGGGCTTTTTTACCCGCACGCGCAACCTGCCCCAGAGCCTTGACCTTTTCCACCAATTCATACTTAAAATCACTGGCCTTGGTCAACGCACCTGAGCTCGTAGGTTTTGGAATATAGTCCGCCGCCCCCAGACGCATGGCCCGCAAACTAATCTCTGCATTTTTGCGTGTCAGGGTCGACGCCATAATAATCTGAACACTCGGCTGCACTTCAAGCAACTTAGGAAGGGCCGTCAATCCGTCCATTACTGGCATTTCGATATCCAACACAATGACATCGATATCCCGATTATTTAATCGCTTAACAGCGATTTCCCCATTTGCAACAGATTCTACCACAGAAACTTTGGGATCGCTTTCCAATATCCTGGTAAGAAGACCACGGATTACAGCAGAATCATCAACCACCATGATCCGATAAGCATTATCAGATTTTTCAACTTTATCAGTAGTGAATGAGTTCATGGGCAAGGCCATTAAATAAGGCCCACCTGTATGAATTTCGACTCAATAATATCACTATCAAAAGGCTTCATAATGTATTCATTGGCCCCTGCGGCAATCGCCTGCTGGATATGTTGCATGTCATTTTCTGTTGTGCAAAACACAACAATAGGCTGCTCCACGTCCGTTAGAACCCGTAAATCCTTTAGAAACTCCAGCCCATCTTTGACAGGCATGTTCCAATCGAGCAAAACAGCATCTGGCATGGATGCATTACAGGCATCCAGGGCTTTTTGACCATCTTCGGCTTCTTCAACCTGAAAATTCAATCCTTCAAGAATTTTCCGAGCGACCATCCGTACGACTTTGGAGTCATCGACAACCAAACAGGTCTTCATATTATTGCTCCAATTTGTTTCATAATACCCAAATTTCAAAACTCAATTAGCTTCTCAGAGAATTATTATGCCGCATCAGCGCTGCGGCTATAATCCAAGAAGCGATTCACATCAAGAATCACCAATAATTTACCATCAAGGCGGTAGATCCCTTGAGAGTAATCTCTGAATCGTTGATCAAGTGTCGGCGGATTTCGCTCAAAAGAAGACTGGTCAACATCGAGGACTTCCCCAACGCTATCGACCATTAAACTATAGAGATCATGGCCATTCTCAACAACGATACTCATACAATCCTTGCCTTCTCTCGCAGGTAACCCCAGCCTTTTTCGAACATCGATTGCCGTAACAATACGACCACGCAAATTCAGCGATCCTGCAATTTCAGGCGGAGCCAGAGGAACCGGTGTTATGCGTTGCGGGTTAATTATATCTTGAACCCTCAGTACCGGCACACCAAAGAGTTGGCCTGCGATAAAGAAAGTAACAAAATCTTCGTTTTCTTGGTAATTATCACTCACAGCATTTCTCTCTTTTTATTATCTCAGGCAGCGCCCTTGAGTTCTGCAATCGTATCCTGAAGAGTTGTCAGCAAAGCACCCCGGTCTGTCTTGGAAACATAATCTCTAAAACCTGCGGCACGTCCTCTGACCAGATCAGCGGGAGAAGCAAAAGCAGACAACGCAACCATCGGAATTTTGGACCAACGATGGTTCTCTTGTACGGCTTCAGCAAATTCGAAACCGTTCATACCTGGCATTTCAATATCAGAAACGATCACATCGAAAATTTCTCCGGCATCGCAAAGAGACAAGGCCTCACTCGCGGACTCGACGGCTTTCACATCATATCCCGCCACCGATAGCATAGGCATCAGCAAGTTACGGAAGAACGGGCTATCATCGACAAGTAAAACTCTGGAACGGCTACTTTCAAAATTCTCTTTACCAGATTCTGTTCCAAACCAGTCGGGATATGCTTGAGTGAGGAAATACCCGGCATCAACGACATCAGTCGCCTTTTCAGCAATAATAGCACTGCCGATATAACCTTGTTTTTCTGCACTCAATTCGACGTTCATACGATCTTCCACGATGTCAATAATCTCATCGACGACCAGTCCCATTGAGCGTTCTCGATCAGAGAACACAAGTACGGGCTGGCGACCTTCTTTTCCCAATTGCATTTCAGATTGCATCGGAATCAGCGGCATGAGTTGCCCGCGATACTGAACAACATGCTGTCCGCCTGAATTTTCAACCTTCGCAAGGTCAATTTCTTCCAGACGCGCAATCAGTGCCAATGGTACTGCTTTTGGTGCTCCACTCCCCGAACGGAACACAAGCATCGCCACGTTCTCTTCGCCTGCAGCAGCTTGGCGATCTTCGTACCCCCCCATATCCGTATCAGCGACCGCAATTTCTCCGGTTGCTGCGGCAATGCCGTTTGGATCCAGGATCATCACAACGGCGCCATCACCCAGAATTGTATTACCTGAGAACAACTGAATATGACGAAGAATAGGCGCGACAGGTTTTACAACAATCTCTTCAGTATCAAACACACGATCCACAATGATACCAAATGTGTAAGTACCAACTTGAGAAACAACAATGAAGTTATCTTCGCGTACTTCAGTTGTTTCTCCCTGTGCCTCATCAGCCTCAGGATCAGACAATTTCAGCAGATCACGCAATGTTACAAGGGGGAGCAATCTGTTTCGCAGACGAAGAACAGGTGTTTCATTAATGTGTTCAATTTTATGCTCAGAGTGCGCAGATGTTCGTACCAGTTCAACAACGGAAAGCTGCGGGATTGCAAATCTTTCTTTGCAACACTCAACAATAAGTGCAGAAACGATTGCCAGTGTTAGCGGGATTTTGATGGTAAAGATTGTACCTTTGCCCTCAGTTGAGTTGAGTTCAACTGTTCCGCCAATTTTCTCAATGTTGGTACGAACAACATCCATGCCAACACCACGACCAGATACCGCTGTAACAGCGTCTGCAGTTGAAAATCCCGGTTTAAAGATAAACTGCTGGATCTGTTGATCGTTCATGCCATCCATCTCAGCTTCGGAGATAAGGCCGTTCTCGACACACTTGGCTTTGATACGATCAGTATTCAGCCCCTTACCATCATCAGAAATCTGAATAATGATGTGGCCACCTTCATGGTAGGCATTAAGAATGACCTGACCGGTTTCAGGTTTACCAGCAGCCACACGCTCATTAGGCATTTCCAGGCCATGATCTGCAGAATTCCTGACCATATGAGTCAAAGGATCTTTGATCAGTTCAAGGACTTGCCGATCAAGTTCCGTTTCAGCGCCCTTCATAACCAGATCAATTTTCTTATCCAGTTCATGCGACAGATCACGGATAATACGCGGTAATTTGGCCCAGGCGTTTCCAATCGGCTGCATACGGGTTTTCATAACCCCTTCTTGCAGATCAGATACAACGTGGTTCAAACGTTGTAGAGGTGTCGCGAAATCACTTTCTTTATGCGCCCTGAGAATTTGAAGTGTTTGGTTCCGGGTTAACACGAGCTCGGACACCATTGTCATCAAGTTTTCAAGAACTTCGACACTGACACGGATGGACTGATTAGCAACAGATGACCCCGCATCAGTTTTGGGTGCCGGGGGAGCAGCTTTATTTGCGACAGGTTTTGGTGCAGGGGCTGGTTTTAGCTCGACAACTTCTGCCACTGGTTCTGGTGCCGCTGCAGGCTCAGAATTCGCGACCTCCGTTGCTGCTTGAGCTGCGAGCTCATCTGGCCCAAGAGCCAACCGGAAGGCTTTTTCAAGCTCATCTTCCTCTTCGTCATCGTCAGGAACATCAATGGCAACGTCAACCGGAGCTGGAGCCGATTGTTCAGGCTCAGGAGCTGCTGCTTGATCTCCCCCTTCAGCATGTGCATTAAGACGAGCAATCAGATCGCTATCATCACCCTCAGGTTCTTGCTCCGTTGCTTCCAGAGTCGCCAAAATATCTCTAATTTGATCCAGACATTCCAGAATAAGAGAAACACCCGTTGGGGTAACTGACAGTTCTTTATCACGAAACTTGTTCATGATGTTCTCGCCAGCATGCGCCACTGACTCTAGTCTTGGCAGCCCGAGAAAACCGCAAGTACCTTTAATGGTATGCATAAGTCGGAAAATATTGCCCAACAGTTCACTGTCATTAGGGTTCTGTTCGAGCTTAACAAGTTCCACGTCGAGTGTCGTAAGGCCTTCACCGGTCTCGGTTAGAAACTCGCTCAAAAGATCATCCATAACTGCACTTCCATTCCATCTTGGATCAACTATTACGGACACAATTCTTCTGCGATCCGCCATTAATTCATGCACAAGCTTGGCAAAGGAAGATTAATAACCTCTTACCCAGTCCCCATCCTTTGTTAACTTTAATTGGAAAGATACATAATTTAATGATTTTAAAGCTCTAGAGATGAAAGTTTAACACGCTTTATCCTTTACAAGCCCTAGTTCGAGAGATTAGCTCATGGCTCTAACTGAGACTCATTATTAAATAGTAGACCAGTGTATAAAAACTTGATGGATTCGAAATAAATGCCACAGAACCCAATTGTGGTTAACAGCAGCAACGCTAAAACTCGCCCCAAAAGAAAAGCAGGTTCCTGGACTTGGGTAGCTTTGGTTATCGCGTCAATTTTTGCTTTTCCCATCCTCAATGTTATTAGCGCTGGCTTTACAACGAAGAGCGATGTCTGGGATCATTTAGTCAGCACGGTTCTTGCGAGTTACCTCATAAATACATCCATACTTGCAATCGGCGTCGGTATCCTTGTGTCCATTATTGGCACTGGCACAGCGTGGCTGGTTACCATGTGTCGTTTTCCGGGTCACAGAATTTTCGAGTGGGCTCTTATTCTCCCTCTGGCTGTTCCTGCCTATGTAATGGCCTATACATACACCGACTTCCTTCAAGTAAGCGGCCCGGTACAAGCCCTGATAAGAGACATCTTCTCCGTTGAATACAGAGAGTACTGGTTTCCCGAGGTTCGTTCGATGGGAGGCGCGATTATAATGCTGTCCCTCGTACTCTATCCCTATGTCTATATGCTTGCGAGGGCCGCTTTTCTCGAACAATCGGTATGCGCCCTCGAAGTTTCCAGAACACTCGGTTGCAGCCCGTGGAGCAGCTTTTTTCGTGTTGCACTTCCCTTGGCACGTCCCGCAATCATAGCTGGAACTTCTCTCGCGCTGATGGAAACGCTTGCTGATTTTGGTACAGTTTCATTTTTTGGCATTCAAACCTTTACGACAGGGATCATGAACGCCTGGGAAAACATGGGGGATCTTCCCGCTGCACGACAGTTATCGACCTATCTATTACTTTTCATCTTGACTGTCTTCGTCCTTGAAAAAGTTAGCCGTGGAAAATCCAAATACCACCATGCAACCAATCGCTATCAAAATTTACCAGACTATAAACTCAAGGGAATCAGGCAAGCTTTAGCCTTTCTGGCTTGCGTCACGCCGCTATTTCTCGGCTTCGTTCTACCTGCTTTAATTCTAGTTGATATGGCAATCAGCTTGGGGGATGAGCAGTTTGGACCAAAGTTCTTTAAACTTGCCTTTAATAGCTTTACCCTTTCCGCAGTAACCGCGATTGCCGCTGTAATCATCGGCGTATTACTGGCTTATACCAATAGAATGCAGCCAAATTTTATTTCAAAGTTGGCAACACGTATCGCATCAATGGGCTATGCCGTTCCAGGAACTGTCGTTGCGATAGGAACACTGTTTCCTCTTGCTGTACTGGATAATTCCTTTGACGCCTGGATGCGATCAACCTTTGATATCTCTACCGGTTTGTTACTGACTGGTTCTATTACAGCCCTGGTCTTTGCCTATCTCGTCCGCTTTCTTGCAGTCTCACTCAATACAGTCGAAAGCGGCCTGGGTAAGATCCGACCAAGCATGGAAGACGCATCAAGAACACTCGGCCTCGGCCCCCTCAAAACGCTCTGGCGTGTACATATTCCAATTATGAGCGGCAGTCTTATGACCGCAGGACTCGTCGTCTTTGTTGATGTGATGAAAGAACTGCCGGCGACTCTTGTTATGCGGCCCTTCAATTTTGATACTCTGGCTGTACAGGCCTACAGTCTGGCCTCGGATGAGCGTCTATCGGAATCGTCCACTGCGTCGCTCACAATCGTTCTCGTAGGGGTACTCCCTCTGATCCTCCTGACGCGAGCAATCTCCAGGAGTCGGGCAGGAAGCCAGTAGACACACCTCCACTCTCTACCTAAGTATGTCATCACAAGAACCTGACATAGAAAATATTATGATATTGAAATAGAGATATTTACCTATTAGGTTTTGTCTAACGATCATAAAAATACCCCCGGACAAGATTTTGTCCGGGGGTGTTTTTATATTATAAGCAACAGTCTTAACTTTAACTGTCAGTTTTAATCTTTCTCAAAAGATGAGAAGGATTTAATGCCAGCCAACACGGTCAAAGATTTTCTGAGCCGTAACCTGGTTTGCGCCATAAACAGATACATTAACGGTATCTACCTTGAACTCACCCAAGGCCTTAACAGCAGAGTTCGAGGCAGCACCCGCAACGACAGGAAATTCATTATTTCCATCGGCAAAATAGCTCTGGGCCTGATCGCTTGTAAGGTACTCAAGGAACTTAACAGCAGCTTCTTTGTTCGGAGACGACTTTACGACACCAGCACCAGAGATGTTTACGTGCGTACCGCGATCGGCCTGGTTCGGGAAAACATAACCGAGTTTATCGGCAAGGCCCTTGTCCTGATCCTTAGGTTTTGTCTGCAAACGAACAAAATAGTATGAATTTGCAACAGCGATTTCACATTCGCCAGAACCAATACCACGCAATTGATTAGTATCGCCTTTTACAGGTTCGCGCGCAAAGTTTGCAACGACACCAGCAGCCCATTTCTCAGCTGCTTTTTCGCCTTTTTCTTCAACCATTGAGGCGAGGAGAGACTGGTTGTAAATATTTGAACTCTTCCGAATGCAAACCTTACCCTTCCACTTAGGATCAGCAAGATCTTCATAGCTGGAAATTTCACCAGCTTTGATTTTCGAATTATCAAAGAAGATCATGCGCGCACGCGTAGAAAGGCCGTACCACTTACGATTAGGATGGCGAAGGTTTTCAGGAATACGAGCATCTAGTTCGGATGAAGAAACAGCCTGGAAGATCTCTTTTTGTTCTGCGCGCCACAAGTTACCCGCATCAACAGTGATCAAAACGTCTGCCGGGCTATTCGCGCCTTCACTTTTGATACGCTCGATAAGAGCTGCGCCCTTACCTTCGATCAAATTAACCTTGATCCCGGTTTCTTTGGTGAAGTTGTCATAAAGCGCATCATCTGTCTGATAGTGACGTGATGAGTATACATTCACAACGTCTTCCGCATATGCAGCTGTACTACCTATAGCAGCAGCTGTAAGCATTGCTGTTGTCGCTAACCAAGCAGCCTTCATATCGACTGTCTCCTATTTTTATCACATTTTGTGATATGAAAATTGACCGAGAGTTTCCCCTCAATGAAACAGCAGAGAATATTGCAAATCATTCGCAATTGATCAACATAAAAATGCGATTAATTCGCATTAACGAACCGAATTCATCGTACAACAAAAAAACAGCACCCCTTGCCAGATGCTGATTCAAACTAATTTTCTCTTATGCCGAGTTTAATTCGTGACAATATTTTTCAAATAAGATTATTGTCTTACGCGAACAATTAGAACGATACGATAAGCTGAACGTG
>MABB01000064.1 GCA_002162915.1 Rhodospirillales bacterium 47_12_T64 | reverse complement strand
ATCTGGATTCTTTCGTGCAAAACATAACTGCAGAACAGGTTGTTCAGGCTTTGGACTACCCCTCTCTCGTCGAATCCTTGAGAGAGGCATTCAAAAGCAACATCACGGTCCCCATGCGCCACCATCACGATATGGAACAACCGGAAGGTCGCCGGGAATCCACCCTTCTTTTAATGCCAGCATGGGAATCCGGCAAAGCAGTCGGTGTTAAGCTGGTCACCGTAAGTCCCGACAATGGAGAAAAAAATCTACCCGCGATTCAGGGAATATATATTTTATTTGATGGTGAAACAGGAACGCCAAAAGCCTTGATAGAGGCTAAAACATTAACAGCACGCAGAACGGCTGCAGCCTCGGCCCTCGCCGCATCATATCTTGCCCGATCAAACAGCCAAAAACTGACCATGGTTGGCACCGGCGTCTTGGCCCCCAGCCTCATTCAGGCACACGCCTCAGTACGCCCCATAAAAGAAGTCTCGATATGGGGAAGGGATCACGACAAGGCTGTTGCCCTTGCGCATGAGATCACAGCTTCAGGGTTACCAGCCACGGCAACAAGCGATTTGGAAGCAGCCGTGAAATCCGCTGATATAATTTCCTGCGCAACACTCAGCCGAGAACCGCTGGTAAAAGGTGCATGGCTCCAGCCTGGCCAGCATCTGGATCTGGTTGGCGCTTATCGTCCAGACATGCGTGAGGCGGACGATGATGCCATCAAATACTCAAGCGTGTTTGTCGATACCCGCTCTGGCGCAACAAAAGAAGGCGGTGATATCGTTATTCCCCTCTCAACAGGGGTATTAAAGCCAACTAGAATCAGGGCCGATTTATTTGAACTGACCAGGGAACAGCACGCAGGGCGCTCAAGTGAAGAAGAAATCACCTTTTTCAAGTCGGTGGGCCACGCACTCGAAGATCTCGCAGCCGCACAACTGGTCGATCACCGTATTAATGGGTATTAATGGATAGTCAGTTACCGATCTTCAAATTTAAAAGTTATCCCCCGTAACTTACGCATTCTGCTAAGCTTGATGATTAATTGGTTTGTTTCTCACCAAAGTCAATAAACAGGGGTGACCAAGCCCATCACCTCTGTTAGGAATGGGCTCCGATACAACTCTGAGCGGAGATCGGCACCATGACCCCCAAAGAACGAATTTTTGTTGCAATTGACACCCCGGATATTAACCGGGCGACTAAACTGGCACGGCTACTCTCTGGCGAAGTCGGGGGGATCAAAATTGGTAAGGAACTCTTTACCGCACAAGGGCCCAATGCCATACGTGGCGCTGTCGGTGGCGAACCTCTTTTTGTCGATCTCAAGTTCCACGACATCCCCAACACGGTAGCTGGTGCAATCCGCTCTTCGCTTCACATGCGCCCCTTCATGGTCAATGTTCACGCATCAGGCGGCAAAGCCATGATGCAGGCAGCGGTGGAAGCAGCGCGAGAAACATCAGAAGACCTTGGCATTCCACGCCCAATCGTTCTGGCCGTCACTGTCCTGACCAGCCTTGATGACAGCGACCTCAATGACGTTGGTCAAAATGGCCCCGCCGCGGAACAAGTAAAGCGCCTTGCCCTTCTTGCGCAGGAAAGTGGCATTGATGGTGTCGTCTGTTCCTCTCAGGAAATAGAGCTTGTACGCAATGCCTGTGGCCCGAATTTCAAATTGGTCGTACCAGGCATCAGACCAACCTGGGCTGCTGCAGGTGACCAAAAGCGCATTATGACACCCAGGGATGCTGTTGCAGCCGGTGCCGATTATCTCGTAATTGGCCGCCCAATTACTGGCGCGGAAGATCCTGTTGCTGCTGCTCGTCGTGTCGTTGAAGAGCTAGAAGATTAGAAGCTGCACATAAGAACCAAGAAGAGAGAAGTAAGGTTATGGTATCGCATCAGCCACCAGAACACGCCGTAAGTAATCTACCTGTTAGAGCTGTAAGCCTTATGGCGTTTAGAACCATAACGGGGAATATGCCTGCCTTAATTCAAATGGCTGCATTCCCCTTGCTTTTGTCAGCTTTGATAACAGCGCTTTCGATCCCGGCTCTGGGAAGTCCAGTTTTTAGTTGGCTACTAAGCGTTCTTGCCTACGTCCCTCACACTCTTTTTGCCGTTGCGTGGCATAGGCGGACTCTTCTAGAGCTCAAACATCCTGAATCAACATCTATCACCGCCTGGCGTCGGGATCATTGGCAATTCCTGCTGAAGATAATTATTCTATTGGCAATATTCTATGGCATGAGCTTCATTGGCAGCCTCCCCGCCCTAATGATTGGTGTCGTTATGCCAGCGATTACACCATTCTTAATTTTCGGCGTCCTCATTGCCACCCTCTATGTCGTGGCCAGACTGTCTTTTGTCCTGCCCGCAACCGCAGTCGGAGAAAGCTATTCACTGGATAATAGTTGGCAACACACAAAAAAACAGGGTTGGAGTTTAATCGGCGCAATTCTTATTCTTACTGTACCGTTCATTATCTTGCTTATGATCATTGCAATGGTCGCTCTCGGGAACTTCTTTTCAGGCATCCCAACCACCCCTGAAGAGTTTAAAAACTTCAATTCACTTGCTTTCATCGAGAACAACGGCCCAGCGTTATTCTTTCTGCAGCTCATTATTCTAACGCTTACTTACTTTCCAATGGCTGCTGTAATATCAA
>MABB01000030.1 GCA_002162915.1 Rhodospirillales bacterium 47_12_T64 | reverse complement strand
GGGGGCTTCTGGCAGTGGTGGCAACGGCAGTAAGGCTGATGAACTCTATGATCGAGCTGTTGCCGAAGTGATTAAAAGCCGCAAAGCCTCGACTAGTTATGTTCAGCGTCGACTGCAAATCGGGTACAACAGGGCGGCAACTATCATTGAGCGGATGGAAGATGAAGGTGTCATTTCCTCTGCAAACCATGTGGGTAAAAGAGAAGTACTCGTCCCAAGCCGGGATGATTAAAAAAATATCTGATTTTCTTCATCAAAAACAACTGCCAATGTTCGGCATTCTGATACAAAGTTAAATTGTTATGCTTGATATAATAAAGGATAGAGATTTGGTTGCGACACTTCGCAAATTCGCTTTTGGTTTTATATTTTTCGGACTAATTGCGACTTCATTTTCAGTCCCTTTCAGTTCAGGAGTCCGAGCTGCATCAAACACGGAAGAGAACACCGCTTTTGCAGGCCTCTCCCCCGATGAAGTTGCCATCGTCAGACGTGTAGAGGACTACTTAAATACCCTGAAATCCGTATCGGCACGCTTTATTCAAGTATCGAGCAACGGGAGCCTTTCAGAAGGAGATCTCTATATTCAGCGTCCAGGACAGATGAGGTTTGAATACGACGAGCCCGTACCGATTGTCATGATCGCCAATGGTGTAACTTTGCTTTATTTTGATAAAAAACTAAAACAGTCAACCTATCTTCCTCTATGGAAAACACCCTTGTGGTTCCTGATTAGAGAGAAAGTCGAGCTTCACAAGGATATTCATATCCTGAGAGCTCAGGCATCAAATTCTACTGTACAACTTGAACTCCGTGCAGAGGGAGAGTCAGACGGTACTCAGATGACACTTCTTTTTAGCGATAATCCGCTATCGCTTAGAAAGTGGGAAGTTGTTGATGCTCAGGGAATAACCACCCAGGTTTCTCTCGTCGATCCAGTATACGATGGATCAATCGATCAGGATATTTTCAAAACTGACGATTTGGACCTGAAGAAAGAAAATCCATACAATTAATTTCTTTTCCAGATAAAAGGCCTGATTAACAGCGATAGAAATCCTTTATCCCGTATTCCTTCAACGCCGATACGCATATCCAATTTCCGGGGATTTTTACTATTGGTGCGAAACAGAGGATCCCACCAGCTAAAAACTGTCCCGTAGTTACTATCGGTATCTACCCTGATCGCATGGTGGTGAATCCAATGGATTTCCGGCGTTATAAAAACGTACTTCAAACTGCTTTCCAGTCGCTTTGGCAGCTTGATATTGGAATGGTGAAAAACCGTTGCGATCAACACTGTGGTTTCAAAGACGACAACCGAGATGAAAGAAATATCAAGTATCAGGACAACTCCTGCACGCGCAGTGGCTGACAATAAAACTTCCCCGAAATGAAACCTTAAGGCCGAAGTTGTATCCAGGGTATCGTCAAGGTGATGTATCTCATGAAACCGCCAGAGAAAAGGCACTTCATGATTTAGACGATGCCACCAATAAATCAGAAAATCCATGACCAGAATATCAAGAAGGAGCCCCTGCCACCCCGTCATAAACAACGGGCGCCAGTCAAGTGAATGGCTCGTTGCCCAGAGCGTAAGCTGGATAACGATCAATGGGGAGAGAATTATATTAAACATCCAGAGGCCAATATTTCTGCGTACACGCAGTGGAAACACTCTCCTGATACTGGCTTTGGCGATACTGGCTTTGGTGATATCGGCTTTAGCCTCCCCATCCTGCCCCTGGTTTACCGCAGGAAAAAGGCGTTCAGAGAGAAACAGCAGCGCTATCCAAGTAACGACGATAATACCCTTGTAAGCTATGAGCTGGTTCGTAAGTTCTTCCATATCGGGCTCTCTATTCGCAACACGTTATTCTTCACAGTATTCTTCACAGTATTCCTCTGGGAAATATGGCGTAAGACAGCAGGAAACAAAAGTCCTGCTCGCTGGAATCACGGTAAATTGAGGCTGGCCCAGACAATGAAGATCAAACCTTGCTTCGGCTGAAAGAAAAGTTACCATTCGATCCTAATATCCAATGATCAACAATCCTTTTACAGTAGTTTTATAATGACCTTAAGATCCTCCCCGATAGTTGGTGTCTCTGCCTGCCTCCACAAAGCAGATACACCAAAGCCATACCATGCTGTTGATGACAAATATCTGCGTGCTGTATCTCTTTCAGCAGGTGCCATGCCTATCATTATACCTGCCTTGGGGGATTTACTCGATATCGCCACGCTCGTCGCTAACGTTGATGGCATCATGCTCACGGGAAGTAACAGCAATGTATTTCCCGAGCTTTATGAAACGAGCCCGACGCCAGAAGCTGAGCCTTATGATCAGATGAGAGACAAAACCACCTTTGCTCTTATTCAGGAAGCTTTAAAACAAGAAGTGCCTCTGCTCGCCATATGTCGCGGGTTTCAAGAGCTGAACGTTGCCATGGGCGGATCTCTTCATCCACAGGTAAAGCACATCAAAGGCCGTATGGACCACAGCAGCCCAAACACCAATGAAATGGATGTTGATTATGGCCCCAGCCATAACATAGCCCTCAATCCAAAGGGTGAACTGATCAATATCCTTAAGTCGGATCAAGTTTGCATTAACTCACTTCACTATCAGGCAATCGACAGGGTTGGGAATAACCTTCAAATAGAAG
>MABB01000123.1:816-2726 GCA_002162915.1 Rhodospirillales bacterium 47_12_T64 | reverse complement strand
ATGGCACGGGAAAGTCCGGAAGCTCTTATAGGCGAATTGGGAAGGATATAGTCTCGCTGCGCAGACAGGGAAATGAGTGCCACATGGTCTTTTTGCGGACGGATATACTCTGGCATTTGTGACTTTACCCTCTTGGAACGTCGCCTGTATGCGCTGGGCATGGCGATTTGTTGTAGGATCTCTCCCTACAGGTAACACCAAAATGTCGCACCTCTGCAATCCTCAGATGTTCATGGCAGCCACGCAGATTTTGCATTCCTTAGTAAAACACTAAGATTTCTGCCGCTCTTGGCGAAGCTTGTCCCAATAGAGAAGGCGTTTTTTTACTTCCCGTTCAAAGCCCCGCTCCACCGGTTGGTAGAAATTAGATCGAGGCATATTATCCGGAAAGTAGTTTTGCCCGGAAAACCCGTCTTTTGTGTCATGGTCATAAGCGTAATCTTTGCCGTAACCAAGATCTTTCATCATCTTGGTCGGAGCATTAAGAATATGCATTGGCGGAGAAAGAGATCCTGTTTCCTTTGCCGCCCGGACACTACTTTTATAAGCTTTATAGGCTGCATTGGATTTAGGGGCTGTTCCCATATAAATAACGGCCTGAGCCAGGGCCAGTTCTCCTTCGGGAGATCCCAATCGCTCGAAGGATTGCCACGCATGTAAAGCTTGAGACATTGCATTGGGATCAGCAAGGCCAATATCTTCAACGGCAAAACGTAATAGACGCCGGGCAATAAAGTTTGGATCTTCACCACCAGCCAGCATTCGTGCCAACCAATAAAGCGCGGCATCACAATCAGACCCCCGCAGCGATTTATGCAAAGCAGAAATCAGATTGTAGTGCCCCTCTTGCCCCTTATCGTAAATCGGGGCTCTTTTTTGGATAACATCAGCAAGTTCCTTGCTATCCATTTCCTGCCCAGGAGGTAAATTGAACAACTCTTCTGCCATATTCAGCAAATAGCGTCCGTCTCCATCAGCCATGGCAATCACGGACTGTCTGGCCTCTTCTGTTAGCGGAAGAGTAAAGCCCATCTCCTGCTCGGCACGAACGAGTAAATCAAGCATTCCCTTTTCATCCAAGCGCTTGAGGACCATCACTTGCGAACGTGACAGTACCGCAGCGTTCAACTCGAAAGATGGATTTTCAGTTGTCGCCCCGACAAGAACAATCGTGCCATCTTCCATATGAGGCAAGAAGCCATCTTGTTGCGCCCGGTTAAACCGGTGGATCTCATCAATAAAGAGGAGCGTCCCCTGCCCCATCGCCCGACGCTCTCTTGCCTGTTCAAAGATCTTCCTGAGATCAGCAACACCGGAAAAGATCGCCGAGAGCGGCTCAAAATGCATGTCTGTAACATCGGCAAGTAATCGAGCAATCGTCGTCTTACCACAGCCAGGTGTTCCCCACAGGATCATTGAAGCAAGCCGTTGGGCACGTACCATACGCCCGATAGGGCCATTTTCACCAACAAGGTGATCTTGCCCAACTACCTCATCAAGCGTTTTTGGCCTTAAGCGATCGGCCAGAGGTCGCGTCGCTTCATTCTCAAATAATCCAGCCACAGATTTACCTCCAGATTAGCCAGCAGGCTGACCAGGAAACTGACCGAGAAACTAACCGAGAAACTGACCAGGATTTACATGATGACACTGTACCGAAAATTACCATTAGCGCTTAATTTCAAGCGTTTTCTGACGCCCGCCTCTTCTAATGACAATCTTCCAGGTTGCCGTATCTTTTCCAAGAGCGACATTGACATCTTCAACCAATTTAATTGGAGTATCATTTACACTTATCAAGATATCCTTTGGCTGCAGGCTTATTTGATGAGCAGGGCTTCGCCTTGCGACATCAGTAACGATAACACCTTCCCAAATTCCGCCAAGATCCATTTCTACGGCCAGGGCGG
>MABB01000123.1:0-767 GCA_002162915.1 Rhodospirillales bacterium 47_12_T64 | reverse complement strand
CTCTCGTCTATTGCGCGCAGGCGTTTCAGGAGCTGGGGTTGCTGTGTAGATAACAGTATTGGCCTTGCGACCTCGCCAGATTTTTAAAGGCACCTTGTCCCCGATTGGAACAGTCGCAATCCTGAACCGAAGAGACTCAACATTTATAATTTCTTTGCCATCGACGGACAAAATGACATCCCCGGCTTCAACACCTGCGGTATCCGCAGCTCCACCGGAATAGACACTGCTGACCACGACCCCGCCTGGGCGGCTTAAACCAAATCCCAAAGCCAAATCTGAACTTAAATTTTGTCCAACGATTCCAGGCCATGCTCTTACGAGCTCACGCCCTTCTTCTGCAGAACGAACGACTGTGCGTACCATGTTTGCCGGGATTGCAAACCCGATGCCGACCGAGCCGCCATTTCGGCTTGATGAAAAAATGGCTGTATTGATACCAAGTAATTTTCCATCCATTGTCACGAGCGCGCCACCGGAATTACCAGGGTTAATTGCAGCGTCGGTTTGAATGAAAAACTGAAAATCAGCAACGCCAACCTGAGTTCTCGCAAGGGCGGACACGATGCCACTGGTAACCGTTTGCCCTACTCCAAAAGGGTTACCGATTGCAAGAACAAGATCGCCAACATCAGTTGTATCTGAATCCATCAGCTCAAGAGTTGGAAGCTTTTCACTCTCGGTATCAATCTTGAGGATAGCCAGGTCGGTCCCTTCATCACTCAAGATCAGTTCAGCAGAAAACTCTCTGCGATCAGCAAGAACAA
>MABB01000001.1 GCA_002162915.1 Rhodospirillales bacterium 47_12_T64 | reverse complement strand
TCTTGCACGAGAGGCTCAAGCCTGGTGCAGATACCGGTGAGACATTACTTCGGCACGAGTCGGAGGAATCAGGTATTATTATCAGTGGCGAAATTGAATTGACCGTTGGCGACCAACGTAAAATTTTGAAGGCGGGAGATGCCTTTTATTTCGACAGTCGTATCCCCCATCGTTGGCGTAACTCTGGGGAGGTTGACGCTGTGATCATTTCAGCCTGCACGCCGCCAACATTCTAGCAATATCCTGGCAATATTCTGGCGGCATTTTAGAGTGTTTTTGCCGTACTTTTAGCCATCCGAAAGCATAAAGTCGATTTGAGCTAGAGCGTTAACTTCCAGTCGTGCAGCTTGTTCTTCAGTAAAGACACCTGTCTTGAGAGAGGCAAAGGCAATGTTTACCAGAATTATGCCTAATCTGTTGGCGATGAACTCTTGAGTTTCAACCTTGTTGAATAAGCCTTCTTCGCGTCCGCGTTCCAGCACAGCAGTTAATTTCTCGTAGTAAGGATAGAGGATAGCTTCGCTGGCGTTTAGGGCGTCTATACCTTGCGGGGCTGCGAAATCTGCCAGAAGAACCAATACATGGGCTCTGTTGGTCGTATAGCGCTTTACCATGAGGCGGGTGTGTTCGCGCAAGGCTTCGCGGGGAGGGAGGTCTTCGATTTGATCAAAATCGGCAACGATCCCCTCAAAGATCCGTTTTCCAATTTCAAGCAGAACAGCGCTACGCCCTGCAAAATGCGCATAAAGAGAGGGCAGTTGTATGCCGATTTCTTTGGTGATGTCTTTGAGTTTCAGTCCTTCAACACCATGCTGAGCAATGAGCTGCTCTGCGACTTCTATGATTAGGTCGCGAGTGCTCAATGAGCTCGAGAGGTATTTGTTACGCTTTGGTGGAGGCATTTTCGGTGCTTCTGTTCGATTTGGAAACTGGAGTGTTATTCTTGGTTTTATTCGTATGGCGCTTTTACGCCTTGCTTTATTAGGTATTTACCCTAATTGAGTTAGGGTATTTTTGCAAGTTCGGGTAAGGAGCTTGTTATATTTTGTATTCCCGCAGTGATTAGGGTAAGCAGTGATAGGGTAAGAAGAGGGAATGAGTAAACCCTTTATATAAAAGGTGGAGACCGGACTATTGGTCACCACCTCTAGGCATTTGATTTTCTTGAGTGTTAATTTTTGCTACTTAGTGCGGGCTGTTTCATAAAGAGCGACTGCTGCGGCACTGGAAACATTGAGAACACCAAACGACTCCTGAGTTGGCAGATTTACCAACATATCGCAATGCTCACGGGTGAGGCGGCGCATTCCGGTTCCTTCAGCGCCCATAATCAGAGCAATTTTCCCGTTTTTAGGGAGAGCTTCGGATATAACCTTTTCTCCTTCGCCTGCGAGACCATAACACCAGAAGCCAGCTTCCTTGATTTGTTCCAAAGCACGGACCAGGTTTGTGACCCCTACATAGGGTATTTTTTCAAGTGCACCAGAAGCAGCCTTTGCAAGAGATCCTGTTGGCTGGGCGGATTTTCTATCTGTCGTTATTACAGCCTTTGCGCCAAAAGCAGCCGCGGAACGAAGAATGGCCCCGACATTTTGTGGATCAGTTACTTGATCGAGAAAAAGAAGAACAGTTCGGCCGGATTGTTGGAATTCCCAATCTTCTTTATCTTTTTTACCCGCAGCCCGATCAGCGAGACCAATTTCGGTGAGGATGTCTTCTATAAAGACTTCTTCTAGAGCCGAAGCCAGACAGGCAATGCCCTGATGAACGGCTCCGGGGGGGAGGAGTTCATTTAAATCGTTGTTGGCGATCAGGTCAGGAACAATTTTACGCTCGGTTTCGTATGCAATTTCAGTCAGTTCCGATTCTAACCTGGACTGAGTGTCCGGCGTTATTGCGAATCGCTTGATCGTACGATTTGGATTCCCAAGCGCAGCGAGGACGGCGTGAATACCATACAGCCACAAATTTCCTGCTCCGGTTCCATCTCTCTTGCCAGTGCGTTGCGAAGCACTCTTTTTTCGCAGTTTTTTGGGCTTTGCCATGACAGTCTTTTGCTCCTGGGTTTCTGTTTGATGGTCTATATGACAGCTAGGCGCGAAGAAAAAAACACTAATGATGAAATTTTTATGGATCTTACCGTTGACATACGTCTGGAAATGAACATATTTCGCATTATCAACGCACACCGAAATGCTCGGTTGCTGAAGCCTCACAGTTACGAGGTTGCGTGGATAAATGGAGGGATGCCCGAGTGGCTAAAGGGGGCGGACTGTAAATCCGCTGACGTACGTCTACGTTGGTTCGAATCCAACTCCCTCCACCATCCGCTGTTCAGCAGTAAGGTGTTAAAGTGTCCGCGGTGTATGCGGGTGTAGCTTAGTGGTAAAGCCCTAGCCTTCCAAGCTAGTTATGAGGGTTCGATTCCCTCCACCCGCTCCAAAATTTTATTCCCCGAAGCTCGCATGCTTAAAGTGCGGGCTTTTAATGTATTTGAGCTTAGGACGCGTGGTCGTCCATTGGAACTGGAATTAGGCAAGATGGCTAAGGAAAAGTTTGAGCGGACGAAACCGCATTGTAACGTAGGTACTATTGGTCACGTTGACCACGGTAAGACAACGCTAACAGCTGCGATTACGAAAGTATTGGCAGAAGCTAGTGGTGGTACAGCTACAAATTTTGAAGATATTGATAAAGCCCCAGAAGAGCGTGCTCGTGGTATCACGATTTCTACAGCTCACGTTGAGTATGAAACAGAAGCACGTCACTATGCGCACGTTGATTGCCCAGGCCACGCAGATTATGTGAAAAACATGATCACAGGTGC
>MABB01000011.1 GCA_002162915.1 Rhodospirillales bacterium 47_12_T64 | reverse complement strand
CACAGACATACGTCCCGCAACTTCAGACATAGGACGCAGAAGAGGGAGCGTGCCTTTTTTGTCTGTCACTGTCTCGTAAGCTACGGCGACACAACCGGACTGGACCAAACCATGGGTCTGTGGAGCGTCGGGTGCTAAATGCAGGTACGTGAAAAGTAGCTGGCCTTCGCGAAGCTGTTTGTATTCAACTTCCTGTGGCTCTTTAACTTTAACAACCATTTCCGCTTTGGCGAAAATTTCTGAAGCTGTGGTAACAATAGAAGCACCAGCAGATTCGTAATCAGTATCTGTAAAGCCAATGCCACCCCCGGCATTGGTTTCCACCATAACCTGATGACCGTTGTGAACGAGCTCTCTCACAGAGCTTGGGACCAAACCAACACGATACTCGTGGTTTTTGATCTCCTTGGGAACACCAATCAACATGTCTTCTCTTTCCTTATTTGTCGTACAAACCGCTATTTTTCTATTTATTCTTTAGCTTATTTTCAGCGGTTGATTCTTAAAAGGTGCAGACCAACCTTTTTGATGGGTCCACACTGGTTATCCGCCTGGCTTTTTTACAGGCGGTTAGTCCAAATCGTTTAATACGTTCTGGATTGTTTCAAAAATCTGGTCGATCTGACCTTTTTCGATGATCAACGGTGGTGATAAGGCAATGATGTCACCTGTTACACGAATAAGAACACCCTTTTCAAAGCATTTGCGGAAAGCCTCGTAGCCACGTTTACCTGCAGCGCCCGGACGTGATTCGAGTTCAATTGCGCCAATTAATCCGAGGTTACGAATATCTATGACGTGCCGGGTACCTTTGAGAGCATGTGCGGCATTACCCCAATAGGTTTCGAGTTCCTGTGCGCGCTCAAAAAGGCCTTCTTCTTTATAGGTCTCCAAAGTGGCAAGGCCCGCAGCGGCTGCAACGGGGTGTCCGGAGTAGGTGTAGCCGTGGAAAAGCTCAATGGAACTGGCCGGATCATTGTCGGCTGCTTGTTCAAAGGCATCATAAATCCCTTCGCGGCAGATCACGCCACCCATTGGAATTGTCCCGTTTGTCAGGCCTTTTGCACAGGTGATCAGGTCTGGCTTTACGCCGAACTTATCAACGGCAAAAGGTGTTCCAAGGCGACCAAACCCAGTGATGACTTCATCAAAGATCAACAGGATTCCGTGCTTATCACAGGTGGCACGTAGTTTTTCCAGATAACCTTTAGGCGGCATTAATACGCCGGTAGAGCCTGCCATCGGCTCTACGATGACGGCAGCAATGGTTGAGGGGTCGTGCAAGGCGCAGATACGCTCGAGATCATCGGCAAGATGTGCGCCCCATTCAGGTTGCCCGACTGTATAGGCCTGTTTTTCCAGATCATGGGTGTGTCGCATGTGATCAACACCGGAAAGCAAGGTGCCAAAGACATTGCGGTTTTTGACAATGCCGCCAACGGATATACCGCCAAAACCGGTGCCGTGATAACCACGTTCGCGACCAATCAGGCGTGTACGTTGTCCTTCGCCGCGCGCTCTGTGATAGGCAAGTGCGATCTTGAGGGCTGAATCTACTGCTTCAGACCCGGAATTGGTGAAGAACATGCGGTCAAAACCATCAAGCATTGACGTTATGCGAGAGGCAAGTTCAAAGGCAAGAGGATGTCCAAGTTGAAACGTCGGAGCAAAGTCGAGTTTTGCGATTGTTTCCTGAACGGCTTTGGTGATGCGTTCACACGCATGCCCCGCATTACAGCACCATAGACCGGCTGTTCCGTCGAGGACTTCATTCCCTTCAATGGTGGTGTAGTGCATGCCCTTGGCGCTGGTTATCAACAAAGGTTCTTTCTTGTATTGCCTGTTCCAGGTGTAAGGCATCCAGAAAGCATCTAGATTGTTTGGTGATCTGTCGAATTCGTTATTCAAAGGTAGGTTGCTCATTTTACCTGCCTCCCATGTTCCGTGTTTCAGTTAGACGCTTTTGCATCGCTTTAAAACACCATACATGATTAAAAAAATAGACAACACCCCCTTTTTTATACCATTAGAGCGGTTTTTTTGTTAATAGTGTTAATTATAATAAGCATGAAAGTGAAATTGATGGAAGATGATGATTTTGACCTCGGTCTTCGACTTCGCGCTCTGCGGCAATTGAATGAATTGTCTCAACGCGAGCTGGCCAAAAGAGCTGGAGTCTCTAATGCGGTTATTTCGCTAATTGAACAAAACAAGAGTAGCCCGTCGGTGGGGGTGCTGAAGAAAGTACTCGCAGGAATTCCGATTTCCGTGTCGGCTTTTTTCTCTCAAGATCTGACGCCGAGGCAAAAGGTATTCTACCGGGCAGAAGACTTAACCGAAATTGGTAGTGGGAATATTTCATACCAGCAGGTTGGGCGAGACCTGAGTGATAAAGCTCTTCAGGTCTTGCACGAGAGGCTCAAGCCTGGTGCAGATACCGGTGAGACATTACTTCGACACGAGTCGGAAGAATCAGGTATTATTATCAGTGGTGAAATTGAACTGACCGTTGGCGACCAACGTAAAATTTTGAAGGCGGGAGATGCCTTTTATTTCGACAGTCGTATCCCCCATCGTTGGCGCAACTCTGGGGAGGTTGACGCTGTGATCATTTCAGCCTGCACGCCGCCAACATTCTAGTAATATTTTGGCAACATTCTGGCGGCATTTTTAGAGTGTTTTTGCCGTACTTTTAGCCATCCGAAAGCATAAAGTCGATTTGAGCGAGTGCGTTAACTTCCAGTCTTGCAGCTTGTTCTTCAGTAAAGACACCTGTCTTGAGAGAGGCAAAGGCAATGTTGACCAGAATTATGCCTAATCTGTTGGCGATGAACTCTTGAGTTTCAACTTTGTTGAATAAACCTTCTTCGCGTCCGCGTTCCAACACAGCAGTTAGTTTTTCGTAATAAGGATAG
>MABB01000016.1 GCA_002162915.1 Rhodospirillales bacterium 47_12_T64 | reverse complement strand
TGCGACACTGAGTAACTTTGACCATACCCTGGTAAAAGCAGGTGCAAGTTTGGGGGCAACGCCGACATACACTTTCTTCAAAGTGACAATGCCTCTGATCATGACAGGTGTTATTTCCGGCGCACTTTTTGCGATGATGACATCTTTTGATGAAGTGATTGTGGCAATCTTTATCGCAGGTGTTGAACAACGAACCATCCCACTTCAGATGTGGTCCGGTATCCGCGAGCAGATCAGTCCGACAATTCTGGCTGTGGCGACGATCCTGATTACCTTCTCGATCATCATGCTGGCGACAGTGGAAATCCTCCGTCGCCGTTCAGATCGGATACGCGGTATTCACTAATCTGGGTTCAGATAAGTATTAAAAAAAGCAGACAATCGAAAGATTGTCTGCTTTTTTCGTTTCGCTTAAGTGTTAGAAATTTTCCGGGAGCAGGCTTGCGAGAATTTCCTGCCCCTCTTCGCGCGCGTTTCTGATTGAGGAGGGGGGGCGTTTGAAAGTTTTGCTGAAGTGTCTGGAAAAGTGGGACGCATCAGAAAATCCGCAGTCGGCGGCAATGTCACTAATGGCTTTGTCTGTATTCAACAATTGCCACAATCCATGCCTGAGGCGCAGATCTCGATAGCAGGCTTGAGGGCTCAGACCCAAATGTACGCTAAATGTACGCTCAAGTTGTCGTTTGGAGATATTTACCCGATTTGAAATTTCTTCGATAGACAAGGGGGCTGACATGTTCTGTTCCATGGTTAGAACAGCTTTTTTTACCCGATCATTGTGAGAAATATGTATCATTGGCGGTTGTGGCTGGGCTGCTGATGCAGAACGAATCTTATCGACCTGAAGGATGCGTAGCGCCTTTTGTGCCGCTGCTTTACCGAGATGTTTTTCGACCATCCAGGCAGCAAGATCGAGTGCGCCCGCGCCGCCCGCGCACGTGATTCTGTTGCCATCAACCACGTAAACCTGATCAGCCACGGGTTTTACGTCACTAAATTCTTCCAAAAAATCATTATAGTGATACCAGCTGACACAACACCTGCGACCCTTCATCAGACCCGCGCGGATCATGGTAAAGCTGCCAGTACAGAGGCCAACGATAGAAGTGCCGAGGCCAGCTGCTTTTTGAAGGGTTTTAAGTGTTTCCGGATCAGCCTGAGGGCCTTTGTGGAGGAGGCCGCCAACGACGATAAGATAGTCATACTGGCCCAAGTCCGTAGTATCGTGTTGCGGGGTAATCTCAACGCCACAACTTGATTTTACTGCTTTACCTGGTTTGTTGCTGATAATCGACCATTTACACTTTAAGGGACGGCTGAAATCTTCATCGTCAGCTGAGAGCCTCAAGGTATCGATGACCGAAGAAAAGGGTGTCAGCGTAAAGTTTGGCAGCAGTATGAATGCGACACAAAGGGAGAGGTCTGTTGGCTTATTGTCCAAGTGCTTTGAGTTCCCTTGATTGATCGTATGCGAGGGGTAAACGATATTGCTTTGTCTAGTACTTGGTAGAGTGCTGGGTTTTTATTGTGAAGATGTTTTGCGTCGTTTCTGAACATGAAGACTATCAGAATGTCGCAAGTATTCAATAATCTTGTCTTCGCCGTACATGGATGTGTTTTCAAACTAGGCGTAGGATGTGGACAACTAACAGAGGAGTATAAACGGCTATGTCCCGTTTTTCGATTTTCAGTCTGGCTCGAAATGCCATGAGCTGGCATCAGAACTGGCCCCGCCAATGGCGTAGTCCAGATCCGAAGCCGGAATACGATGTTGTGATTATTGGCGCTGGTGGCCATGGTTTGGCAACAGCTTATTATTTGGCCAAAGAACACGGAATCACAAATGTAGCCGTCATTGAAAAAGGCTGGCTCGGCGGTGGTAACACCGGACGTAACACAACGATTGTTCGTTCGAACTATCTGTGGGACGAATCTGGTCTCTTCTATGAGAACGCGATGAAGCTCTGGGAAAATCTTTCTATTGAGCTGAATTACAATGTGATGTTCTCTCAGCGTGGTGTGATGAACCTGGCCCATAACCTGGGTGATGTGCGTGAGTCTGTGCGCCGAGTGAATGCTAATAACCTGAACGGTATTGATGCTGAATGGCTCAATGCAGAACAGGTGAAAGAATTCTGCCCGATCATCAATATTTCGAAAGACAGCCGTTACCCTGTTATGGGCGCAACGCTTCAACGCCGCGGTGGTACTGCACGTCATGACGCTGTGGCCTGGGGCTATGCGCGTGGTGCTGATGAAATGGGTGTGGATGTTATCCAGAACTGTGAAGTTCAGGGCCTGATGATTGATAATGGTACTGTAACAGGTGTTCGCACTTCTCGTGGTGATATTAAAGCCAAGAAGGTCGCGATGGCTTGTGCGGGTCATACGTCAGTTGTCGCTGATATGGCGGGTATCCGTTTGCCGATTGAGTCGCACCCTCTACAAGCTTTGGTTTCAGAACCAATGAAGCCTGTGCTTGATTGTGTTGTGATGTCTAACGCAGTGCACGTCTATGTGTCTCAATCAGACAAGGGCGAGTTGGTGATGGGCGCGGGCATTGATTCTTACGTTGGTTATAGCCAGCGCGGTTCTTTGCACGTGATCGAAGACCAGCTGGCGTCCGCCATGGAGCTGTTCCCGTTGTTCTCTCGTACTCGGATGATGCGGTCTTGGGGTGGTATTGTTGACACCTGTCCTGACGCTTCCCCGATCATTGGCAAGACACCTGTGAAAAATCTCTATGTCAATGCTGGCTGGGGTACCGGTGGCTTTAAAGCGACACCTGGAGCGGGTTGGTGCTATGCGCACACAATCGCAAAAGATGAGCCGCATGATCTTAATGCGGCATTCTCTATCGATCGCTTCATTACCGGTGCACTCGTGGACGAACACGGTGCTGCTGGTGTGGCCCACTAAGGAGTTAATTGGATGCTTTATATCAAATGTCCCTTTTGTGGTGATCGCG
>MABB01000023.1:2031-2991 GCA_002162915.1 Rhodospirillales bacterium 47_12_T64 | reverse complement strand
AGCCGCAGCACCAAAACGGCGTGCCAGCCCTTCTTTCCATACTCTTTCAATCATTATTCCGAAATCGCCCGTTCAATAATTTCGTAACAAACATTTGGAGCCGACAAAGGCACGAGATGCCCCTTTCCTTCTACCCATCTGATCTCACTTTCCTGAAATAACGCAGATGTCATCTCTTGAGTGATGACCAGATCGTCTTTTTCTGCAAGAACAAGAGTATTTGAAGGATCGTATTTATTTCTTAAATCCATATCTCTAAGAAATTCAAGTCCCCAAATCATCCGCTCTTCATCCAAGTTAGCTAAAGACTTGAAGGGCACGATACCCAGCGGATCACATTGTGCGTGAAAAGATTTCAACACTCCTTGGGCTGAATGCGGGATCTTCCTAATCATACGCTCAAGAACTCTGGCAGACACCCCTTGAGGAAAATCGTCTGAAGCTGAGAACTTGGTAAACCCATTGATCGAAACCAGTTTATCCCAGCTTACTTTCTCCTTGGATAAAAGCCATAACAGCCCCATCGAATGGCCAACCGCAATATCATAGTGCCCTGTTGGAAGTTTCATTGTTCCAGAAAAGCCAAGGTCAGCTATCGTGCATTCTATTTCTGGATCAAGCTGAGGAATGACACTGTTCCAGATGTCTGGACCGTATCCCCAACCATGTACCAACAAAATCCGCATCACAAACCAACCTCTTTGCAGCTATCAATAATAGCCTGAGCTAGGCCTTTAATCTGCTCAATTGTATGAACAGCACTCAAGGTAACACGCAATCTTGCAGAACCTTCAGGTACAGTTGGCGGCCGGATCGCCCCCACGAGAAAACCTTTTTCTTCCAGGGATTTCGCAACGGCCATTGTTTTCTGATCAGAACCAATGATAACGGGAATGATTTGTGTGGTAGAAAGTCCCGTGTCCAAGCCATTTTCTTGCAAAATTTCCCGAAAGAGATTTC
>MABB01000023.1:0-2002 GCA_002162915.1 Rhodospirillales bacterium 47_12_T64 | reverse complement strand
TCAAGGGTTGGCGCCAGCTCTAAAGCAGCGTCTATAGCGCCCAGCACCTGAGGTGGCAGTGCCGTTGCATATATAAGCCCACTACAACTATTGACCAAATAGTCTCTCATTGAATGAGAGCAAGCTATATACGCACCGTAAGAACCAAGCCCTTTTCCAAAGGTTCCCATAACAAGTTCTTCACTGGAACCCCCTCCTGCACCCACACCGGCACAAAGCCCCATGCCCTGTGCCCCGAGTACACCCGTCGCGTGGGCCTCATCGATATAGAGAAAAGCATTGTGACGCCGGGCGAGTTCTCTTACGGCCCTGACGTCCAACTGATCGCCATCCATGGAAAAAACACTTTCCGTGACAATGATTTTTGCCTGTTCACTTTCACCGTACTTATCAAGAATCTGATCTAAATGCGCTAAATCATTATGTCGAAAGCGTATTTGTTTGGCATTCGCCGCTTGTGCGCCAAAGTGCAAACTAGCATGGTTTAACTTGTCACAAAAAAGAAGAACCTCAGGCCTATCTCTGCCACCATGTAAGACACGACTGAGTAAAGTAGCCAGCACAGATGAATTGGCTTGAAAACCTGAATTAAGGATCAACGCCGTTTCAGATCCTTTTAACTCTGCCAGTCGGCTTTCAATCTTTTCATATGCAATGTGATTTCCAGTAATTAACCGGGAAGCGCCTGATCCGGTGCCATAAGTTGCCCCCCATTCAGAGGCCCTTTTCTGAAGCAGGCGATGATGTGCTAACCCGAGATAATCGTTAGAAGCAAAGTTAAGCAACCTCTTCCCGTCACGCTCAACAGCCCCCTCGGCAAGAGGTATTGCCCCCTTGAGAGCTCTCTGTCTTTCTTCTGGAATGTTCAGAAGATGCTTCTCTATTCTTGCGGAAAGGTTAACCACGTGAACTGCTCCACCTGCAAACTGCTCAGACTGCAGTCACTAATCCAGTTATGTTCTGGGTTGGTTTTAATCCCTTAAAAACGTAAGAGCAACCGCTGTAACAGGCGTCTTTTCTTTTGAAACCTGAAACACAACAAAAAAGGCGGCAAAAAAGCCACCTTTTCTCGTTAGATATTTTAAAACCTTAAGCCCGGCGGCGACTGCGGCGACCTTCACGGGCCCCTCCTGCGCCTTCAGGAGCAGGCTCACGGTATTTTTTGATCCAGTCCAGGCAGTTCTTGTCTTTGTTAAGTAGAACGTCTGAAGCACGAATACCAGCGAGCTCTTCTTCGTGAAGCGGGTTCATGATCGCAGAGGTCATACCTGCAGCAGCAGCCATGGCCAGGAAGTGTGCGTTCATGGCGTGACGGTTTGGCAGGCCAAAGGAAATGTTCGATGCACCACAGGTGGTGTTTACGCCAAGTTCATTTTTCAAGCGGTGCAACAGAGCAAAGACCTGTCTGCCAGCGGTACCCATGGCACCGATTGGCATCACGAGGGGATCAACAACCACGCGGTCACGAGAAATGCCATAGTCTGCAGCGCGCTCAACAATTTTCTTGGCAACTTCGTAGCGCACATCAGGATCTTCAGAGATACCGGTTTCATCGTTGGAGATCGCAACAACAGCTGCATCGTATTTTTTAATCAGTGGGAGAACACGCTCAAGAGATTCATCTTCACCAGTAACCGAGTTAACCAGCGCACGTCCCTTATAAACCTTCAAACCCGCTTCCAAAGCATCGATGATGGACGAATCAATGGAAAGAGGGAGATCAGTCAAACCTTGAACCAACTGGATGGTTTCAGCCAAAATCTTTGGCTCATCCGCCAAAGGAATGCCCGCGTTCACGTCCAGCATGTGTGCACCGGCAGCAACCTGTGCCAGGCAATCTGATTCAACTCGGCTGTAATCACCAGCTGCCATTTCAGCCGCAAGTTTCTTACGTCCAGTCGGGTTGATACGTTCGCCAATAATGCAGAAGGGCTCATCAAAGCCAATAGCGAACTCTTTGGTGGCGGAACTAACGACTGTGCGGGTCATCTCTTGAGGTCTC
>MABB01000031.1 GCA_002162915.1 Rhodospirillales bacterium 47_12_T64 | reverse complement strand
CTGGCTGGTATAAGCGTCTCCAAAAAAGATCTGACGACAATGGGATGCGGAGGACTGTTGTCTGAAATATCCACGAGGCCTCAACCGAGAGAGAAAAGGGCATCGGACAGTATGCCTCATAAACTGAAAGTTACCGCCCTTCTACTTGCTGCAGGCCAATCCAGACGAATGGGGCAAAAGAACAAGCTCTTGCAGGAATGGCAAGGCAAAGCCCTGGTAAAATGGGCAGCAGACAGTCTGGGAACAAGCTCTATCGACGGGACGATTGTCGTTACCGGGCATGAAGCCGAGTTGGTACGTAATTGCCTTACAGCCCCAGATTTGGAGTTCGTTCATAATCCTGAATTCAACGAAGGGCTCAGTACGTCTTTAATCAGAGGGTTGATGGCTATTCCAGCAGATAGTGACGCCGTACTTATATGTCTGGGAGATATGCCCTCGATATCGAAGGAGCAACTTGACGCTCTCATCCAAGCGTTCGACCCAGACAATGCCGCAGCAATCTGTATCCCGACTTTTGAGGGCAAAAGAGGTAATCCTGTTCTCTGGAGCAGGAGCTTTATTCCTGAAATGATGAACTTGAAAGGTGATAGTGGCGCGAGACATCTTCTTGGTACATATACAGGCGATGTATGCGAGGTCCCCATGAACGATACAGCCATCCTTTCCGACATCGACACCCCAGAAGCCCTTCAGGCTTTAAGAGCTTCGGCCCCAGATAGTGATCCTGTAAAATGAACGCAACAATGCTTGATGATGATTTATACAACAAAGAACTTTTGAAGCTTGCCGGAAAAGGCGATTGCAGGCTGGATCATCCAGATTATTCAATCACCCACGACAACCCGCTCTGTGGAGATCGCATTACAATTGAGCTCGAGATGGAAGGTAATGTGATCAAAAACATTGGTTACAAAGCACGTGCCTGTGCCCTCTGTAAAGCTTCAGCACAACTGATAAAAGAATTGGCCCCCGGGCACGATTTACCCTATTTACAGGATTTTCATGGAAAATTAAAAACCCACATGAAGGAAAATCAATCGCTAAAATTCTCCGGAAATTGGA
The DNA here is from genome assembly GCA_002162915.1 of Rhodospirillales bacterium 47_12_T64. Classification (GTDB taxonomy): domain Bacteria; phylum Pseudomonadota; class Alphaproteobacteria; order Kiloniellales; family Kiloniellaceae; genus Kiloniella. The sequence goes on along the minus strand of MABB01000031.1, from coordinate 1,893 downwards.
AATTTTTCAATGTATTTCAACCTGTTATAAAAATTAAAAATCGTCATACGTGTGTATTACTCCCCTTTGAAGCACTCGTAAAAATAGAAAGAAAAAATTAAAACAATCGATTGTATAATCTTGTCGATCTGTCATTGCAGTTTCGCAATTCTACCTGCAAAATTAACCAAATTGCGATGCGCCAGAAGGGTTCAGCAACAAGATGTCCATTCAGGGTAAAATTGGCTCACTAGTCGCCGCGCTATTTTTAATACTGATCATTTTCAGTGTTGGGATTCTCTATACGATTGTTATCCCCGAATTTGAAGATCTGGACCGCGAGAATACAATCCATCGCGCCCAACAAATTCAAAACACGCTCAATGACGAGCTAGAAGATCTTGTTGTTTATTCCAGCGACTGGGGAATATGGGATGATACTTATGAATATATGGACAGCCTGGATCCGGAATTCATAGCCTCTAGTGCTCCCGATGATACCTTTGAGATTACCGATATCCATCTTATGGCCTTCTACAACATGGATAGTCAGCTGGTCTGGGGAAGGTGGCTCGACAAAAATTCTGAAGGTTATACCGATCTCGAGACCTCTTTTGTCGACGCCAAAACAGCCTCACTGCTCTCTCCTGAAGCCGTCGTGACCAACGGCTCTTTGTCTGGATTTGTTCAAACCAGCCGGGGTCCCATGCTCATTGCCGCCTACCCGATCCTAAAAAGTAACCAGAGCGGCCCAGCAAGAGGTATTGCCCTGACAGGCAGGTACATGGATGAGAACCGCATGGGAAAGATCGCAAAAGATCTCAACGCGAAATTTGAAACTCTTCTTAGTAGAGCAATTACGGCGGAACAATCGAAGAATATCCCCTTACAAGTGATTGAGGGTAAAGTTCCAACTGGTGAGATCGGATTATTTAACGATCCAAACGTTGATATGATGTATTCCTACATTGATATCATTGCCATGAACAATGTTACCTTGATGAGATTAGTACATCCGCATCCGATGGAAATCCTTGAAAAAGGCCAATTTGCAATATCAACCGCACTGCAACTATTCGCGGCATTCTTTGCAATAGCCCTCTTTTTCATCGTTATGTCCTTGAACCGAATTGTCGTCACGCCTCTTGCAACGCTGCGTAACAAAATCACCTCTCTCGCATCACGAGATACTTTGTCAGCCGAAAAAATATCGCAAAGCCAATCTAACGAGTTACTGCTTGCCCTCGAGAGCTTTGACGTTATGGAAGAAGAAATACGCCGGCATAGAAGCCAGCTTGAAGACAAAGTGCGAGACAGAACACACTGGCTTCAGGAGACCAATGACCGGCTCGAAAATGAAGTCGAGGAAAGACAGCGAACCGAAGAGCATCTTCTGGCTGCTAAAGTTGAAGCTGAACAAGCCAACAGAAGTAAGTCCGAGTTCCTGGCCACTGTCAGCCATGAAATTCGCACCCCTATGAACGGTGTTGTCGGGATGACCAATCTCTTACTTGAAGGTCCTCTTGATTCAGAACAGTTGGATTACACACAATCCATACGAAATTCGGCCGATCATCTTTTGCTGCTCATCAATGATATTCTGGATATTTCTAGGCTTGAGGCCGGGGCTAGCCAGCTTGAGGTTAACAGTTTTAACCTTCCGGAGTTGTTGACCTCAGTTACAACCGCTCAGCTTCCAAAAGCCCAGTCAAAGGGGTTAGATCTTCAAACCGAAATTGATCCCCTCTTGCCTGAGTGGGTTCGAAGTGACCCAACAAGGTTGCGACAAATCCTTTTTAACCTTGTCGGGAACGCGATCAAGTTTACCGACATGGGCCGTGTAAAAGTTTCTATTGCTCCTCTCATCCCACGCGAGGGAACAACCCTGTGGATACGGTGCTCGGTAGAGGATAC
>MABB01000102.1 GCA_002162915.1 Rhodospirillales bacterium 47_12_T64 | reverse complement strand
TACAAGGTCGGGGTAGATTTCCAAAAATGATCGCCCGACGTCTTGGGTAAAGGCAAAATCTGATGCCCAATCACCCGTATTCAAATAATCATAAAAGATACCGCCAACACCGCGTGCTTCATTGCGGTGAGGAATAAAGAAGTATTCATCACACCATTCTTTAAAGGTTGGGAAATAACCCGGATTGTGTTTATCACAAGCTGTTTTATAGGCTTGATGAAAGTCTTGGGTGTCTCGGTCAATCGGATACATGGGGTTGAGATCCCCTCCGCCACCAAACCAACTGGTTGTCGTGACAATGTGGCGGGTATTCATATGAACAGCGGGAACCAGAGGGGAGCGCATATGAGCAACCAATGATATGCCGCTCGCCCAAAAGCGGGGATCTTTATCTGCACCGGGAATACGTTTGGAGAATTCTTCGCTAAACTCTCCCATAACCGTTGAGATGTTTACGCCGACTTTTTCAAAAACACGTCCGTGCATGATCGACATCTCACCGCCACCGCCATCTTCACGGTCCCACTGTTTTCGATCAAACTTACCAGAAGCCGGAGAACCTTGTATTTCCAGAACGCTTCCAGACAGTTCTTTCTCGATTTTTTCAAATTCGGCGCAAATGCGATCACGAAGTAGACGAAACCAGCTCTGTGCCTGTTCTTTATGGTTTGTGGGGGCATTGTGGTCAGGAAAAGATTTGGTGGGATCTTGACGTTCGTACATGGGGCTCTCTTTGGAGTATTTTCTTAATGATAAGTATGGTCTTCGTGAGCTATAGGAGCGTGTCGCAAAAACTATAGCTTTGTTGGGGAAGGAAATCCACTGGTCTGACGTAAAGCTTCGCCGAGAACCATTGCGGCGGAGACGGCGATGTTCAGGGATCGTACACCCTCTGTCATCGGAATGAGGACGCTCGCATCTACAGATCTGTGAACATCATCAGGGACACCCGCTGATTCTCTTCCAACCATTAAGGTGTCAGTGGGCTTGAATTCAAAGTCTGTATAATTGGTTTCCGCCTTAGTTGATAGCAAGATAAGTCGCCCACGGCTGACTTGAGAAGTAGATTTTTCATCACGATCTTTATTAAATGCTTCCCAGGAACTGTGCCTTACAAGCTCGGTTTGATCGAGGTAATCCATACCGGATCGTTTCATACGCTTGTCGCTCAGGACAAAACCGCAGGGTTCAATGATATCAACGGGTACATTGAGACAAGCTGCCATGCGGAGCATTGTGCCAGTGTTCTGGGGGATGTCGGGTTGGTAGAGGGCAAGACGCATGTGGTTCATCTTAAAATTTGTGGCGAGAATGCAGAAGTAACGGAAAAAACATCATTTCCCATACAAACTCACACTTAGAGTCTTTGCCTTTCGATGACAAATCCTTTATATCCCTGTCACTGAATATAGGACTAGCCAAGGACTGCGACAGGATGTCACATCCGATCTTTCATCTAGCGGTGTTTAGATAGGGACGCATAAACGGTTAGACAAGGGCAATGGCTCAAATCGCCTGTATCGTATTGCAGCTTCGTTTCCGGAGCTGTTCGCTTGAGAGATGAAAATAGGGATTACACAAATGGCAGACGGCGCGAATCCTGAAAGTTCCGCCCAAGAGTCCAGCGAGACTCGGCGTGAATTTTTGTACCTGACAGCCGGGGCTATGACAGTAGTCGGAGCGGCTGGTGCTTTATGGCCGATGATTGATTCAATGAATCCATCGGCGGATGTTCTGGCTCTATCCTCTACTGAGGTAGATTTGACCCCAATCGAAGCTGGTCAGTCTGTGACGATCACATGGCGCGGTAAGCCTGTGTTTATCAGACGCCGTACGACTGGTGAGATTGAGATAGCTGAAGATACTCCATTGGCAGATCTTCCTGATCCGCAAATCGATGCTGATCGTGTTGAAAAACCCGAATGGCTCATTCTTGTGGGCGTTTGTACACACCTCGGGTGTGTTCCTTTGGGGCAGAAGACAGGGGAATCCCGTGGCGACTATGGTGGGTGGTTCTGCCCATGTCATGGTTCTCACTATGATACTTCTGGTCGTATCCGTAAGGGGCCAGCTCCAAAGAACTTGGAAGTGCCTCCTTATGTCTTCCTGACAGACAACTCAATCAAGATCGGTTAGGGGACAAGCCATGAGTTTTAAATCTAACAATAAAGTCGTCCAGTGGGTTGAGGACCGTCTTCCGGTCATCTCCGTGATGCATCACGCCATTTACGACTATCCAATGCCGAAGAATTTGAACTACCTTTGGAACTTCGGTTCTCTAGCAGGATTTGCGCTTGTTACGATGATCGTGACCGGCATTTTCCTTGCTATGCAGTATACGCCACACGTTGATCTGGCCTTTAATTCCGTTGAACGTATCATGCGTGATGTGAACAACGGTTGGCTGATCCGTTATATTCATATGAATATGGCGTCGTTCTTCTTCATTGCTGTGTACATTCACATGTTCCGTGGCCTTTATTATGGATCTTACAAAGCACCGCGTGAATTGCTTTGGCAATTGGGTGTTGTGATCTTCCTTCTTATGATGGCGACAGCTTTCATGGGCTATGTTCTTCCTTGGGGCCAAATGAGCTTCTGGGGTGCAACAGTGATCACCAATCTTTTCTCTGCATTCCCTATTGTTGGCGAAAGTATCGTGAGCTGGCTCTGGGGCGGTTTCTCTGTTGATAATCCAACGTTGAATCGTTTCTTTGCGCTACACTATCTTCTTCCTTTCATCATTGTTGCTGTTGTTGCTTTGCACCTCGTTGCTCTGCATACCGTGGGATCTAACAATCCGCTCGGCATTGATAGTAAAGGTCCTCAGGATAGCTTGGTGATGCAGCCTTATTACACAATCAAAGATCTTTTCGGTATTGGTGTGTTCTTGA
>MABB01000082.1 GCA_002162915.1 Rhodospirillales bacterium 47_12_T64 | reverse complement strand
TAATATTTTCCCGATTGTGGAAGTTCCCGCAGGACACAGACTTTATAGAAAATAGTTTAATACACAACTCTTGGTATTATTACAATTATCCAGGAGACGTTGATTTTCTTGATCCTGTAGCTCTTTGGAAATGGGCGTCGGAACCATTGACTTGTTCTGCCTAACTTTTAAGTCAAGCTAACAATGTCGACATTTAATGGCCGTTTATGGGGTAGTGGGCACGCTGAATTATAGTGCAAATAATTCGAGCTCAAATCTCTGATGATTGTAAGCCACTGTAGCTATGTATTGGTTTTCACGCTGATAAAAGATTGGTGGATAAAATTATCAAAGGCGCAAAGATGCATAAGTAAGGCGGTTTAATCGCTCCCTTTGTATAGAGTTGTTTGTTCTGCTCCCAGAAACAGGTTTTGATCTGCCTTCGCAGCTTCTGCCAGATAATCCAGCAGAGCGCGTACACGCGCATTTTTTGTAAATCCTTGTGGGTAACCAGCCAAAGCTCACCCTCTGTCCCTTTTAGAGGGTTGAGGATGGGCGCGTGAGCCCCTGCCAGTTACTTCCCCGTTAACCCCCCACAAACCCCACAGGGCAGGAGGGTGAGATCAGGACTGTTGGCTGCCAGTTGGACATGGGGGATCATACTACTGCTTTCATAGACAGTCCTACTATCGGGAACGTTTGCTTTGATCTGGATGATTGGGGAGCTCTGTTTACGACGGGCCGGGACCATGTCGCGGGTAAGGCGGAGGCAGAAGGCAAGGCAATGAAACAGATGATCAACACCCAATGGATCTATCCACCATCAGCGGCCTCAACCCCAGAGGAAATATTTGCTTTTGTCTCTTTTGAGCAAGAAGGGAAAGCTGCTTAAAGTCTTTGAATATGAAAACTCTAATGCTTTGTGTAAAGCATTTCACTTTATTTTGGCCAAAGGAAAAAGCTGCCAAATCGGCAGCCTTTCTCAGTTTGGATAGTACGCCGGCTTAGTGACGGAAGTGGCGCATTCCGGTAAAGACCATGGCAAGGCCCGCTTCATCCGCGGCGGCAATGACATCAGCATCCCGCATGGAGCCACCCGGCTGAATAACCGCCGTCGCACCGGCGTCTGCCGCGGCAAGTAACCCATCTGCGAACGGGAAGAAGGCATCAGACGATACGACAGAGCCAATGGTTCCGGCCTGTGCGAAGCCCGCGGTATCCGCGGCTTCCTTACTTTTCCATGCGGCGATTCTGGAGGAATCAACCCGGCTCATCTGGCCCGCGCCGATGCCGACGATTGCGCCGTTTTTGGCATAGACAATCGCGTTGGATTTCACGTGCTTGCCAACCCGGAAGGCAAAGAGCATGTCTGCGATTTCCTGTTCCGTCGGTGCGCGTTTGGTCACGACTTTCAGGTCTTTTTCTGTGATACGGCCATTGTCACGGCCCTGTAGCAGGAACCCGCCAGAAATGGTTTTCATAGCCATACCTGCATCGGCAGGGTTCGGCATTTCACCCGTTACCAAGACCCGCAGGTTTTTCTTGGCCGCAAAAATGGCGCGCGCTTCGTCATCAATGGACGGGGCAATAATGACTTCGGCAAAAAGATCCGCAACCAGTGTGGCTGTTGCGGCGTCCATTGTGGTGTTCGTGGCGATAATGCCGCCAAAAGCGCTGGTGGGGTCGCAGGCGAGGGCAGCTTTATAGGCTTCACTTAAGATATCACCCGTTGCTACGCCGCAAGGGTTGGCGTGTTTGATGATGGCAATGGTCGGGGCTTGAAACTCGGATACCAGCTCAAAGGCAGCATCCGTGTCGTTCAGGTTATTGTAGCTAAGCTCTTTCCCCTGAAGCTGCTTTGCCGTGACCACGCCGGGGCGGGCATCGATGGAGCTGTAAACGGCTGCAACCTGGTGTGGGTTTTCGCCATAGCGCAGGGATTGCTTATGTCTACCACCAAGCGTGGTTTCACGGGGAAAGTCTACGCCGCATTCACTCTGGAGCCAGTTCGAGATCATCGAATCATACCGGGCGGTATGGCTATAGGCTGTCGCAGCAAGTTTCCGACGAACACCCTGTGATGTAGAACCAGCATTGGCTTTCATCTCATCCATCACCAACGCGTAGTCAGAAGGATCGGTCACGACGGTCACAAAGCCGTGGTTCTTCGCCGCAGCCCGAACCATCCCAGGTCCACCAATGTCTATGTTTTCAACGCAAGTCTCATAATCCGCACCAGAAGTTACCGTTGCTTCGAAGGGATAGAGGTTGACGACAACGAGATCGATAGGAGCAATGTCGTGCTCTTCCATTGCGTCGGTGTGGGTTTTTAAATCGCGTCTGGCAAGAATGCCGCCGTGGATTTTTGGGTGTAGGGTTTTAACCCGACCGTCCATAATCTCAGGAAAGCCAGTGTGAGCGGAAACTTCTTTCGCAGGAACACCGGCGTCGCTCAATGCGCGTGCAGAGCCACCAGTGGAGAGGATTTCGATCCCCTGATCAGCGAGAAATTTGCCGAATTCAACAAGACCGGATTTATCGGATACGGAAACGAGAGCGCGACGGATGGCGTTAGACATAGCAGTTCCTTGCAGCTGTCTCCACCCCAGTTGCCCTCCGGGGCGGGAAGATAAGAACTTTATTGATCAGGTTTACAGATCAATAAAGTTCTGGTTGGTCGAAATTTTCTTAAGCAGAGGCACTAATAGCCCGAAGCCTCTATGGATGCAACGGAGGGATTAGCTATTTTTAAACTTCACTGAATCAAGGAAGGGCGTGTCATCATCTTTTAAGAAGAGGCACTGTTCACTTCTTGTTTTTGATCAGCTTCTTGTCCAGATTCTGGTTCGCCCTGATGTCCATTGTATTCTGGTACAAGGCGCCGAAGTTGTTGGATGACCTCGTCACGGTTTCGCTCATCAATCAATTTTGTCAGATGATTGAGGCTCTGAGACAGGAGCTCCAGATCAGTTATTCTTGGCGCAGCTAGTTTCAAGCTCGTATGGTTAGTTGAAACCATAGACTCTGTCTCGTGGAAGAGTTCTTCATAAAGTTTTTCACCCGGGCGTAGTCCTGTGTATTCGATCTTGATTTCCCGATCTGGCTCAAAACCAGCTAAACGAATAACTTGTCGGGCCAGATCTGAAATTTTCACCGGATCTCCCATGTCCAAAACATAGATTTTTCCC
>MABB01000107.1:2533-30757 GCA_002162915.1 Rhodospirillales bacterium 47_12_T64 | reverse complement strand
GAGCAACTTTCATGATTTCCTGTGTGATGGAAGTGATTTTGATATCCATCTGCAGCGCAGTAATACCTTTTTCAGTACCAGCAACCTTAAAGTCCATATCGCCGAGATGATCTTCATCACCCAGGATATCTGAAAGAACGGCATAATCTTCGCCTTCTTTGATCAGGCCCATAGCGATACCAGCAACTGGCGCACTAAGAGGTACACCAGCATCCATCAATGCCAGGGAAGAACCACAAACGGTTGCCATGGATGATGAGCCGTTTGATTCTGTGATCTCAGAAACAACCCGCATTGTGTAAGGGAAGTCTTCTTTCGTAGGAAGCAAAGGACGGATCGCACGCCATGCAAGTTTACCATGGCCAATTTCACGACGGCCAGGACCGCGAAGGAAGCCAGCTTCACCAACAGAGTATGGAGGGAAGTTATAGTGCAGCAAGAAGTGCTCACGGTAGCTGCCGTCAAGCTGATCAACGATCTGCTCATCTTGCCCGGTACCAAGAGTAGTTGTTACAAGCGCCTGAGTTTCACCACGGGTGAAAAGTGCAGAACCGTGTGTCAGTGGGAGCTTGCCAACTTCAGCAACGATTGGACGAACCTGTTTGGTGTTACGACCATCGATACGCGTGCTGGTTTTCAGGATGGAACCACGAACAACTTCGGCTTCCAGTTTCTTGAACAATCCACCAGCAAGAGCAGCTTCGTCGGCTTCCAGACCTTCAACCGCAGCAGATTTAACAGCAGCAATATTAGCCTGACGCTGGAGTTTTTCTTGCTCGCCGTATGCTTCAGCAAGCTTATCGAGGATACCACCCGCGATCAGCTTTTCTTTAACAACAGCAACAGCTGGATCAGCAGCAGGGATCTCGCGTGGATCTTTTGCACACTGTTCAGCCAGTTCGATGATCGCATTAATTACAGGCATCATCTGCTCATGACCATAAGCAACAGCACCCAGCATAACTTCTTCAGAAAGTTCCTGAGCTTCTGATTCAACCATCAACACACCTTCGTGTGTACCGGCCAGAACAAGATCAAGGTCCATTTCCGGATAGTCTGGCATCAATGGATTCAAGAGGTATTCGCCATCTTTGTAACCAACACGACAACCGCCGATTGGGCCAAGGAAAGGCAGGCCTGAAATGGTCAGAGCAGCAGATGCACCGATCATTGCGATGATATCAGGATCATTTTCCAGATCATGACTGACAACAGTACAAATAACCTGAGTTTCGTTTAGATATCCAGAAGCAAACAGCGGGCGTAACGGACGGTCGATCAGACGAGAAACCAATGTTTCTTTTTCTGATGGACGTGCTTCACGTTTGAAAAAACCGCCTGGAATTTTACCGGCGGCGTATGTTTTCTCTTGATAGTTAACTGTCAGCGGGAAGAAGTCCTGACCAGGTTTCATGCTTTTGGCACCAACCGCAGTACAAAGAACAACAGTATCGCCATAAGTGGCGAGTACCGCACCATCAGCTTGGCGTGCAATCTGACCTGTTTCCAGCTTAAGGGTACGACCACCCCATTCGATTTCTTTAGTATGGATGTTAAACATCAGTTTTCCTTAAAATAACGGGCCAGTTACATTTTGCCGGGCCTACGAAAACTGTCTGTTGCTAGACAGCTTTCGCAGGACCGGCTCTGACTTGATATTGCCCCGACCCCCGAAACAATATCAAAAAATTATTCACTTATCCCAGATGCAGGCACCCGGTATGTGAATGAAAGTACACCCGACCTACAGGAATGATATTCGCTGCGGACCGGGTGTCACATGAAACTTCCTTATGCCTTTAGCGGCGAAGGCCGAGACGTTTGATCAGAGCTTCATAGCGGCTCTGATTTTTCTTCTTGGTGTAGTCCAGAAGACGACGACGCAGACCAACCATGCCCAAGAGACCACGACGGGAATGGAAATCCTTTTTGTGATCTTTGAGGTGCTCAGTCAGGTTGTTGATACGTTCAGATAGAATAGCTACCTGTACTTCCGGGGAACCTGTATCACCTTCGATAGTAGCGAACTCTTTGACGAGTTCTTGCTTACGCTCAGCCGTAATCGACATCGCTTTTCCTTCTTTAAAAGCTATCCAGGACTAATCCTGGAGATTTAAAACACGTACCGATCTCACCTCACCCTTTTCAAATCGGGCCAAGGCAACGGGTATTTCATTTTCTGTTGCCAGAAAAACGTCCCCGTTAACAAGGTCGCCGATCCGCTCCAGATCATGCCGTGCTATCATTGATAGCGGTTGACCGTGTCGCAGGCGGGTTGCTTCGATTTCTGATAAGGCCAGCGCCGAGATGTCGTCCAGCGCGGTCTCTACCGGGAGCAAGAGCTCTTCGGCAGCGGGACTATGCCCGATCTCTTCAAGAGATTCCAGTGAAATCGCATGCGCTAAAGTGAAGGGTCCCACGCGTGTACGGCGTAGCTCCGTCACATGCGCACAGGTTCCGAGAGCTTTGGCAATATCACGTCCAAGAGAACGGACATAAGTTCCCTTACCGCAATCGACTTCAAATACGGCTTCGTTCTCGTTGCATATCTCTACCAACTCAAACCGGTCAATGCGCACAGTACGGGACTTCATCTCAAACTCTTCGTTGCCGTTACGCGCGAGATCATAAGCCCTTTTACCATCAATCTTAATGGCTGAATAGCGTGGTGGTACTTGACTTATGTCGCCTTGAAATTGAGCAAGAGCTTGAATTATTTCATCTTTTGTTGGCCGATGATCACTTGTCTCGATAACATCGCCTTCAAGGTCTTCTGTCGAAGTCGCCTCACCCCATTTAACAGCAAAGCGATAGCTTTTCCGACCGTCCATTGCATAAGAGACAGTCTTGGTTGCCTCACCAAAAGCAAGTGGAAGAAGACCGGAGGCCAGAGGGTCAAGCGTTCCGCCATGACCAACTTTCTGAGCGTTGAGAAGTCTGCGTACCTTACCGACAATTTGCGTCGAGGTAATACCAAGCGGCTTGTCGATGACCAGCCACCCGTGTATGGGAAGGCCTTTTTTCTTACGGGCCATTACGCGTCCGTTTCGCCATCCTTGTGGTGCGACTCGATATCCTGAGAATCATCCAACACAGGTTCATCATCGCGATGAAGATCTTGCTGAACATTTTCACCTTGAAGGATTGTGTTAATTTTCGCTGCTTCATCAAAAGATTTATCAGCTTCAAATCCGATACGCGGACAACTGCGCATGCGCAGCATGTGACTTAGCTCACGGCGAAAATAACTAGACGCTTTATTCAATGACTTGGTCACGTCATCCAGATCAGCACCCCCCAAAGGAACGACAAACGCGGTCGCATTTTTCAGGTCAGGGCTAATCCGGACTTCGGAAATGGTAATAATGACCCCATCAAGATGAGGATCATTAAAACTTGAGCGGTTGAGGACCTGTGACATGCCGTGGCGAATTTCTTCACCCACGCGCAATTGTCGCTGGCTCCTCGGTGTACCGCTGCGGTTTTTAGAATTGGCACTCAACAGTAATCATCCCTTCATCGCTGACGAGAGCTTAATCAAGCTCTCGTGCGATTTCTTCGATGATGTAACACTCAATCTGGTCATTCACCTGAATATCAGAGTAGTTTTCAAAGGCCATACCACATTCATAACCATCTTTAACCTCTTTCACTTCATCTTTGAAGCGACGCAAGGTTTTGAGAGTGCCATCGTGGATCACAACGTTATCTCTAAGCAGGCGGACTTTAGAACCACGCTGAACCAGGCCTTCAGTAATCATGCAACCCGCAATTTTACCCGTTTTGGTAATATTGAAGATCTCACGAATCTGAGCGTAACCAAGGAATTTCTCACGCTGTTCAGGCTCGAGCATTCCGCTCAGTGCCGCTTTCACATCATCGACAACGTTATAGATGATCGAATAATAACGGATATCAACATTATCGCGGCGAGACATCTCACGCGCTTGTGGATTGGCACGAACATTAAACGCGATAACAAAGGCCCCAGTAGATTGAGCCAGCGTAATATCGGATTCGTTGATCGCCCCCACACCAGTGTGAAGAATGTTCACCTTCACTTCATTGGTGTTCATTTTCTGCAAGCTTGTCGCGATAGCTTCCATAGAACCGTGAACATCAGCCTTGATAATGATAGGCAGCTCTTCAGCTTGTCCTTCTTTAAGCTTGGCAAGCATTTGTTCCAGAGAACCACGACCAGCAGCTGCTGCCGCAAGATCTTTTCTCTTCTGCTCACGATATTCAGCAATTTCGCGGGCTTTTGCATCAGTTTCAACGACCACGAAATCATCCCCGGCACTAGGTGTGCCGTTCAGACCGAGAACTTCGACAGGAAGAGCTGGACCAGCCTGTTTAACCTGTTGTCCACGTTCGTTCGTCAAGGCACGAACACGCCCCCACTCACAACCCGTAACAAAAATATCACCAATATTAAGCGTACCCTTTTGAACCAGAACAGTCGCAACTGACCCCCGTCCTTTATCAAGTTTGGCTTCGATCACGGCACCAATAGCGCTACGATCAGAATTGGCTTTAAGTTCAAGCAATTCAGCCTGAAGCATAATAGCTTCTTCAAGCTTATCCAGACCCATTTTGGTCTTCGCTGAAACTTCAACTGTCTGAATGTCTCCACCCATATCTTCAACAACGAGTTCATGCTGAAGCAGTTCTTGTTTCACACGATCAGGATTAGCCCCGGCTTTATCCATCTTGTTGATCGCAACAATGATTGGAACTCCAGACGACTTTGCATGGTTAATCGCTTCGATAGTTTGTTCCATGATGCCGTCATCCGCAGCAACAACAAGAACAACAATATCGGTTACAGTTGCACCACGCAGACGCATTTCTGTGAAAGCTGCGTGTCCAGGCGTGTCAAGGAAAGTAATCTTGTTACCGGATTCGAGGTTTACCTGATATGCACCGATGTGTTGGGTAATACCGCCAGCTTCACCACGAACCACATCCGCAGAACGGATCGCATCAAGCAAAGAAGTCTTACCGTGATCGACGTGCCCCATGATCGTAACAACCGGAGAACGTGTTTCCAGGTTTTCAGCATTATCAAGATCAACACCAAGAATACCTTGTTCAACATCCGCGTCTGTCACACGCTTGAAGGTATGTCCAAGTTCTTGAACAACCAACTCAGCTGTATCGGCGTCAATCGTCTGATTGATCGTCGCCATGACACCAAGCTTCATCAGCTCTTTGATAACATCAGTAGCCCGTTCGGCCATTCTGTTACCCAGTTCTTGAACCGTGATGGTTTCAGGTAAGACAATTTCATGTAAAACCTTAGCCGGAGCCGCACGATTACTACCGCGTTCCTGCTGAAGTTTTTTCTGACGACGACGTTTAACAGATGCCAATGAACGTTGACGCCCATCATTGTCTGATGTCGCACTGGAAATCGTCAACTTGCCTTTATTACGACGATTTGGAGCAGCGGTATTTTTGTCCGTAGCCTGTTTTGGTGTAAAGGTTGGTTTGTTACCCTGTTTCACGCGCCCGCCAAGTTCCTGCGCAATCGCATCACCAACAGATGTTGGCGCAGCAGCTGGCTTTTTAGGCTTAGGCTTCGGTCGGTCAGCACGGACATTACGTTTATCCGGCGCACGTTCTGCAGCTTCACGTTTTTTACGAGCTTCCGTTGTTGCCCGCGCAGCAACTTTTGCTTCGTCTTCAGCTTTCTCCATTGAGCTTTTAGTATTCTCAATATGAGCGGCGGCGGCTTCTTGTTTTAGTCTTTCAGCTTCATCCACCTTTAACCGGGCATCATCTTCAGCTTTGATCTCCGCTTTACGAAGCGCATCTTCTTCCAGACGCACACGTTCGACCTCTGCAGCCTGACGTTTAGCCTCGTCAGCTTCGCGCGCTGCGGTCAGAACCTGCATACGCTTGGCTTTTTCAGCGTTGGTCAGGTTATCCTGAGCAGCTTTTGGCTTAAAAGCCTTCTTCACTGCAGGAGCTTTTTTGACTGGCGTCGGAGCTTTACTCACTGGGGCCGGCGTTTCATTAAGCTGAGGTTCAGGAGTTGTTACTTCGGCCATCCGGCCACTCTCACCACGCTCAAAAGTACGGCTGCGCTTGACTTCCACGGTAACGGACTTCGACCGCCCATGGCTAAAGCTCTGCTTGACCTGTCCGGTCTCTACAGTTTTTTTCAACTCAAGCGTATTTGGCCGACTCAATGTCAGCGGCTTTTTGCTCTGCTTGGTGTCTTTGCTCGAGGTCATGTCTTTCAGGCGTCCACTTACTCTTTGGCGGGATGTCCCGCAATTCCTCTTACAGCTAACAGCCGCGTCGTGTCTACGACGAACCTATCAGCGATTCCACTTGGCCTAAGCGCTATATGAACCCAGGTATCCCGGCCCAACGCTTGCCCTAGTTCGTGCGCGGTAAAGGTTTCGTTAATCAGTAAACCAGGGTCAACAGCCCTCGCCAAAGCACGAATTTTACCACGACCATCTTCTGCCGCATCAGCGGCCTGAACCAGCACCTTGACTTTTCCAGAGGAAAGCCAAGCTTTAGTTTTTTCAAACCCTGCTACCAAATGTCCTGCACGTTTTGCCAGACCTAAGGCATCAAGGCAACGTTTCGTTAGCTGCGTGTCAATTTGATCAATAAGATCATCTGCTATTTTGACCTTCGCTTTAGCCGAACGAGCGAATAATTGTTTTTTACACGCCTTCTCTAGCATATCCCGGCTTGGAGACAACCAGATTCCGCGTCCAGGCAGTTTTCCAGACAGATCCGGAACAATAAAACCATCCGGACCAACGACAAAACGAAGAAGGCCCGATTGAGGAAAAAGGTCTCCAGAAGCAATGCAACGCCTTTCGGGATCGCTCTTATGCCTCTTTCTAACCTTCTTCTTCACTCCGAATTTCGAACTCGACACAGACTTTACCAAAGTTTCAATCCTCTGGATTATGCCTTCTCAACATCTTCAGAGGTTTTCTCTTCAGAAGGAGTAGCTTTGGTGTCTGCTGTTTCAGAGTCTACTGTTTCAGAATCTGCTGTTTCAGAATCTCCAGTTTCATCTTCAAACCAATGAGCACGTGCCGCCATAATAACAACATTTGCGGCATCTTCAGTAATTGATAGCTCTTCGCCAAGCATTTCAACCAATTCGTCACCGGCAAGATCCGCAAGATCGTCAAGGGTTTTAACGCCCTGTTCACCCAAATGAACCAACTGTTCAGACGTCAATCCTTCAGCGGACATAAGCTCGTCACTTACACCAAGACTTTGACGGGATTCTTCCAGCTCTTTTTCATGAACTTCAAGATGAACTCTCGCCCGATTACGTAATTCCTCCGCGATATCCTCGTCGAAACCTTGAATAGCGGCCAGTTCATCAACGGGAACGAAACCAACCTGCTCAACACTCTCGAAGCCTTCGGCCACAAGAAGGTGCGCGATAACATCGTCTACGTCCAATGCATCGATAAAGTTTTGTGAACGCTGTTTTGTTTCGTCCTGACGACGACGAGACTCTTCTTCGTCTGTCATGATATCAATATCCCAACCTGTCAGGATAGATGCCAGACGAACATTTTGCCCACGACGACCAATTGCCAGAGAGAGTTGATCATCAGGCACAACCACTTCGATACGCTTGGTATCTTCGTCTAAAACAACCTTTGACACCTCTGCAGGTGCAAGAGCGTTCACGACAAAAGTCGCAACATCAGGAGACCAGGGAATGATGTCAATTTTCTCACCCTGAAGCTCTGTGACAATGGCCTGAACACGGCTACCACGCAAACCAACACATGCGCCAACAGGATCAATCGATGAATCCTGTGATTCAACAGAAATTTTAGCGCGACTTCCGGGATCACGCGCAACTGCTTTAATTTCAATTACGCCATCGTAAATCTCGGGAACTTCCTGAGAAAAGAGTTTGGCCATAAATTGTGGATGCGAACGCGACACAAAAATCTGTGGCCCACGAGGCTCTTCCCGAACATCATAGATATAGGCACGGACACGATCACCATTGCGGAAGTTTTCGCGCGGCAAGGTTTCGTCCCGACGCATGATAGCTTCCGCTTTGCCAAGATCCACAGTCACATTGCCGAATTCGTTTCGCTTCACAACGCCATTGATAACGTCACCAACGCGATCTTTGTATTCACGGAATTGACGGGCACGTTCAGCATCACGAACTTTCTGAACAATAACCTGCTTGGCAGTCTGTGCAGCAATACGCCCCAGATCGATCGGCGGTAATTCGTCGTAGAAAAATTCGCCAATTTCAATATCGTCCTGACGAACGCGTGCGTCTTTCAAAGTTGTTTGAGTAAGTTCGTTTTCAACTTCCTCAACGACTTCAGTGTAACGACGCAGTTTAACTTCGCCAGTTTTACGATCAATCTCGGCACGAATATCGCGCTCGTGACCATACTTGGCGCGCCCGGCTTTAGAAATAGCCTGCTCCATAGCATCAATGACTTCATCGCATTCGATGCTTTTTTCCCGCGCAACAGCAGCGGCAACTTGAAGGAGTTCAGTCCTGTAAAGAGCAGTCGTTTCCATTTGCCCTCAAATCCTTAATCTACACCGACACCAGTTAATTAAGTTAAATTCTGGTCAGTCAGTTCACTATGTTCATCCTAAGCAAGGTCAATTGCACCAAGCTACGACACATTCTCTACAGGCGGTGATTATCCACCAGCCTGCGCTGCTGCGATCAATTCATCAGTCAACAAGAGCTTGGCTCGTGACATGTCCTGAAACCGCAAATAAACTTCTGCTTCTTCTTCTTCCAGATCCAGATGAATAGCTTCACCTTCGACACCCAGAAGTTTGCCCTTGAATCGCCTGCGACCATCAATATTAATCGACATCTCAATCCTGGCATCGAACCCGACAAACCGCGCAAAATCGGCTAACCTTGTCAAAGGACGATCAATACCCGGCGAGCTCACTTCCAGACGAAAAGCGCCAGCGATAGGATCCTCAACTTCAAGCATTGCCTCTATTGCTCGGCTAATGTCCGAACAATTTTCCACAGTCATGGTCTCTTTGAGATCACTGTGTTCGGCCATCACCTGTAACGTTTTTCGCTCTTCGCCACCCGTAACCGTAACACGAACGATATCAAAGCCCATAGATGCCAGAGTCGGAGCGATAATTTGCTCTATTTGAGCAGCCTTACCGTCACTCGTTTTGGCAAGAAGAGGTATTGAACCTCCTGAAGCATCTGACAACAACTCATCTCCGTTTGTGTAAGCGCTAGCTCGTCCCTTAGACACAAGGGCATAGAAACTATATAGGCACGCTGATTTCAGGTACAAAAAATGGGCCTTAAGGCCCGCTGTCAAAACTTCGATGTAGCGGGCTACAACTAAGTGTGTCCCGCGCGCACTGTACCCTCAGCACATTTCCAGCGCAAGGGGTTTTCTAAACAAGCTCACAATCCTTGATTTATCTATCTTACAAGAGCTGCCGTCCTAGAAATCAGCGATCTTAAGAGGACTATACTCTGGGAATCCTGTTAAACCGAAGGTATCCAGGCTTACAGCCCTTTTTTATCCCTTTTTCTTCATACCTCGTCTTAGGCCAATCTGCAGTACGCTGATTCCAGTCCCGTTTAGAAGTCGCTTTCCATTTGAATTCCGGATGAGGGGCCATTCTTTCCAACATCCATTGCAGATACCCCATATCATCCGTTGCCATGCGCAACTCACCACCGTCAACCAGCAGTTCTGCCAAACGATCCAGTGTTTCACGCTGTATGATACGACGTTTGTTATGACGCGTCTTGTGCCAGGGATCAGGAAAAAGAATAAAAATTTTGGATAGAGAATTATCAGGGATGAAAGGCATCATATCCCGGACATCACCACGATAAATACGGACATTTTCAGCCCCATTATCATCGAGATGCCCCAGTAAGCTTGCGACTCCGTTTATAAAGTACTCAGCCCCGAGTAAATTTACATCCGGATTATGCTCAGCCTGCCAGGCAAGATGCTCACCGCCACCAAAACCTATTTCCAGCCAGGTTTCTCGAGCAGTATTACCAAACAACTCATTTAAATCGATAGGCTCTACATCATCCAGGTTTCCAAGTGGGACCAAGATTTTTGGCAGAACAGTCTCAATAAGCTCAGTGGCTTTTTTCCGTAGAGGACGACCCTGCCGGCGGCCATAAAAAATACTACGCTTAACAGGATCGCTCATAATTCAAACTCTACAGGTAACAGCTTTTACAGATTAAAAGCTGATTTAAGACCACCAGCAAGATCCAGACGCTCCCATGAGAAGCCTCCATCATCTTCTGGCTGACGACCGAAGTGTCCATACGCAGCAGTGCGCGCATAAATCGGCTTATTCAAACTCAGGTGCTCACGGATACCGCGCGGAGAAAGATCCATGATATCCATAAGAATGCCAGGAAGTTTTTGCTCGTCCACCTGACCAGTACCATGCGTATCAACAAACAAGGACAACGGCTTGGAAACACCGATAGCGTATGAAACCTGAATAGTACAACGCTCGGCCAGACCGGCACCGACAACATTCTTTGCAAGATAGCGCGCCGCATAAGCAGCTGAACGGTCAACCTTGGTCGGATCTTTACCAGAGAAAGCCCCGCCACCGTGAGGTGCGGCACCACCATAGGTATCAACGATGATCTTGCGCCCAGTAAGTCCCGCATCACCATCAGGACCGCCGATGACAAACCGGCCCGTTGGGTTAACGTAAAATTCCTCTTCCGGGCACATCCAGCCTTCAGGGATTTCTTTGACAACGTGTCGACGGACGATCTCACGAATTTCTTCAGGAGAAACACCTTCAGCGTGCTGTGTCGAAACCACAATAGAACTCGCCCGAACAGGTTGCCCGTCTACATACTCAAGGGTAACCTGGCTCTTGGCATCCGGTCCCAAACCGGGCTCTTCACCGGAATGACGGACGTCAGCGAGTGAGCGTAAAATATTGTGAGACAAATAGATCGGCGCCGGCATAAAGCCTTCGGTTTCCTTACAGGCATAACCGAACATTATGCCCTGATCTCCTGCGCCTTCGTCTTTATTGCCTGCGGCATCGACGCCTTGAGCGATATCGACTGACTGCTCATGGATGTAGTTTTGAACATCCATGTTTTGCCAATGAAAACCTTCTTGCTCATACCCGATATCGCGAACAGCCTGACGGGCCACTTCTTCGATGACTTCAGGAGTCACTTCAGTCGGGCCACGCACTTCACCGGCGAGAACAATACGGTTTGTCGTTGCCAATGTTTCGACTGCAATACGCGATTGCGGGTCGTGAGATAGGTAAAGATCTACAATTGAATCTGATACGAGATCACAAACTTTGTCAGGGTGTCCTTCAGACACGGACTCGCTTGTGAAAAGATAGTTGCCAAGTCGCACGACAACCCCTTTCTATAAAAATTATGGAAAGCTTGATCAGGACACCGGATTAAAACGATATGCGACCCATGCCTGATCAATTGCATTACAAAATGCAAAAAGCGCGATCAGCAATGCCCGATCGCGCTCCATTATGCAATGGCTAAAACGTCAGTTTTCAAGAAAAGTGACAAAAACCATCTATATAATTCTACTTAAAAGAATTTATTCCGCCGCAGTATCACTGGTTGCGGCTTCAGCCGCAGTACCAAGTGCCTTGGTCATCTCAAAGAGACGTTTCCGCACGTGGGGATCAACGATTTTGTAGTACGCTCTTACCAACTCAAGAGTTTCCCGCTTCGCCATAGGGTCCGCTTCGTGAACAAAAGTTTGAACTTTTTCTTCACTCATCTCACGTAAACGCACAGGTGACTGGGAAGCGACTTCATCTGGCATATCAGCAAAAAAGTAACCAACTGGCACCTCTAGCACACGTGCAAGATCATAAAGTCGGCTGGCGCCAACACGGTTTGCACCACGTTCATACTTCTGAACCTGTTGAAATGTTAAGCCAATAGCTTCACCAAGCTTTTCCTGACTCATACCAAGAAGAGTCCGGCGCAACCTTACGCGACTACCAACATGAACATCTACTGGATTAGGTTTACCTTTACCACGAACTGGTACGTTTTCTTGTACTTGACCCATAATACACTCTTTCTAAATTCTCACACACAAGCAACCATCTATACGAGTATATTTATGCATACTATCGTATGTCGTCAACTTATTTTTGTAAAAAAAGTGTATTTATTTAAGTTTTACACGAATCCTAGATCTAAATACCAGTGGTAGCAACATCACAAGCAGGAGGAAAAGGACCGAATAATTACCAATCCCAGAAAACACAGTCGCTAAGGGTATTTTTTTCGGAAGCCTTGTATCCAGAACCCCGGCCACGCCCAATCCAACACTTTCAACCACTCTTCCATATGCATCTATGGAAGCAGATATCCCGGTGTTAGCAACACGAATGACAGGAATTCCTTCTTCAACAGCCCTGAGTTGTGCCATTCCAAAGTGCTGATGAGGTCCGCTCGTTATACCAAACCATCCATCATTTGTGACATTGAGTATCCAGTCAGGACGATTAGCAGAATCAACCACAGCACCCGGAAAGATGATCTCATAACAAATCAGAGCACTTACCGGTGGTAGTCCTGGCAAAGACAAGGTTTGAGGTCCAGGACCAGGGGAAAAGTCGGAACTTCCGGCCGTTAACTTTTCTATAAACGGAAACCAGTCGCGTAGCGGTGCATACTCACCGAATGGAACAAGATGAAATTTGTCATACGTCCCGACAATATCGCCACGCCTGTTCATAACATGTACCGAATTTTTAAACTTACGTTCCACCTTTTGACCATCGCCATCACCACTGTCAGGGATGGCGACTTCTTCTACCCTTGGAGCTCCGGTAATTAAAAACCCGGAAGGGGGTACAATTCGGGAGATGGAAGATCGTAACTCACGATTAGAGGCTAGAATATACGGGACGGCAGTTTCCGGCCAAATGACATGGGTTATATCCTTAAAACCCTTACTGGCACTCATGTTTATTTGCTTAACAACATGGTCGCCTCGTAACTTTGGCTTCCATTTATCCGCTTGTCGAATATTTGGCTGAACTAGTCTTAAGTTTACATTTTCGACAAAGCCCTCATCCTCTGATGTCAATGCACCCAGACGCAGCGCACCGCCGGACCACACGATCAGAGGAAGCAAAAAAGCGGCAAAAACAAACGACACACGCCGTTTCATCTCTGAAAGGTTGAGGTCATTTTCTTCGAACAGAACAGCTGGAGCTGCCGCAAAAAAGAGAGTAACGACGCTTAATCCCCAAACTCCTGTCACACTTGCCAGTTGAAGCATCGAATCAGAAAATGTCCAGACAGCTCCGATTAAATTCCAGGGAAAACCGGTAAAAATCCAGGAGCGAAGCCATTCGACAAACAACCAGATTGCAACAAAAGCAATCAGGCGGTCTATACCGCGATATTTCAATCGCGCCAGTGTGTATCCGACCAAACAGTGAAAAAGACCCATCCCCACTGCAAGGCCAAGAACAGCAAAGGGCATCATCCAGGCATGTTTGGTACTATGGACAAGAAAGGCTGCCCCTACCCAGTAAAGGCCAACGGCAAAATGGCCTACCCCAAATGCCCACCCGATCAAGGCGGCTTTCTTCGGGCTCTCTGCACCTTGAAAAAGCCAAAGTAATCCCGTGAAAGCAGGCACCAGGAGTGGGATAAGAAACA
Source organism: Rhodospirillales bacterium 47_12_T64 (assembly GCA_002162915.1). GTDB lineage: Bacteria > Pseudomonadota > Alphaproteobacteria > Kiloniellales > Kiloniellaceae > Kiloniella. The sequence continues at coordinate 17,064 of MABB01000107.1, read as the reverse complement.
TGGGCGCAAAGGCCGTTGCGGAAATAGCACCAAGAGATGAAGCCGCTGCATAACGCTGCCAACCGCTTAATGCTCGTAGCCTGACACTTAGACCATATAAGCCAGCAAGCCCCCGCCCAATAATCATTACGAGTTAGTCCTCAGTTTTTTCTCCGGCCTTGACGGCCCCGCTTTTCCATATGCGTAAACGCTTGATTCGCCTTGGGTCCGCTTCGAGTATCTCAAAAGTGATCCCCGTATCTTCATGTTTAATCAACTCACCCCGCGCAGGCACCCGATCAGCAATACTGAAGACAACCCCTCCAAGAGTATCGATGTCTTCTTCACGTTCATCTTCGGTTAAAATTTCGCCAATTTTTGCTTCAAGCTCTTCTACCGGGCAACGAGCATCAGCAATAAAAGATCCATCTGGCCTTGGGTAGAGCTGCGGCCCTTCATCGGTGTCGTGTTCGTCTTCGATTTCACCGACAATCTCTTCCACGAGATCTTCAATCGTCACGAGGCCGTCAATACCACCAAATTCATCGACAACGAGTGCCATATGAACCCGGGACATGCGCATTTCCAGTAGTAAATCAATCGCCCGCATGGAAGGGGCTATAATCAGGACACGCCTTACAATACTGGAAAGGTTAGGATTCCGGGACCCTTTCGAATACTCCAGAACGTCCTTGATATGAACCATACCAACGACATCATCCAGAGTTTCACGGAAAACCGGGAGCCGCGAATGTCCGGCTCCGCTCATCATATCAATAAGGTCACCAATCGAAGTATCCATATCAACGGCAACAATATCTGCCCTGGGAACCATCACATCCGAACAGGCTAGGTGACGAAGCTTGAGGATATTCCCCAACATCATTCTTTCATCGGCACCAATAGGCGTAGAGGATTCAACTTCGTCCTCATTCCCTTCGATTTCATCAATGATCTCTTCCATTGTTTCTCGAAGAGTTGAATCACCGTTTTTAAACCCCAGGGTACGTATCATCCAGTTCCAAATTCCGCCGCGTGACGATGCTTCATCACCTTGGTCACGCAGCGTTTTACTATCGCCAGATACTTCACTCATCAATAGCTCCATCCAGGAGTCTATCGCCCTCTAACTCATAAGGGTTTTTCACACCGAGCCTGTTCAAGATTTCGACCTCTAGACCTTCCATTTCCAACGCTTCATCTTCAGACAAATGATCGTAGCCCAACAAGTGTAAAACACCATGCACCAAAAGATGGGTAAAATGATCTTCCAGTCTTTTAGATTGCTCTTTTGCCTCGCGGATCAAGGTCTCGCGAGATAAAACAATATCCCCGAGCGATAAAACACCGCGTTGAAGGGCCAATTTTTCTTCTGCGGGATCATCCAATGTCGAAAAAGATAACACATTGGTTGGTTTGTCTTTTCCTCTGTATTCACTGTTAAGTGCTTGAACGTCTTGATCGTTTGAAAGCACAATAGACAATTCCGTCTCCGAAATTAACGTACTTTTAACACTCGAGGCTTCGGAAGAAAGCCCGCCAAAAACATACGCAGATATGACTGAGCGATGGATCAAGGCGCGGAAATGGGGCAGATTCTCACCCCACAAAACATCTCTGGTCTCTACAGCGATTTCGAGTCCCAGAGCTGAAAAAGCTTTGCTATCCAAGTCGAGAGAGTGGTCCATTGCCTCTGTCATAATTAGATCAGACACTGGAAGATCTCACTAATTGGGTCAAATGTGGCGTATCAGCCATCAAAGAAATCTCTTTCTTTGGCTTGGCCTTTGTATGTCCGACTGTCATAGGCACGAACAATCTTTGTCACCAGCTCATGACGCACGATATCAGCATGTGCAAACTGTACAAACCCAACCTCGTCGAGCTTTGCGAGTGTCTCAGAGGCATCGCGCAATCCCGAAGGTTGCCCGTTAGGAAGATCCACCTGAGATAAATCACCGGTAACAACCATCCGGCTACGCTCTCCAAGCCGGGTTAAAAACATCTTCATTTGAACAGGAGTGGTGTTCTGGGCCTCATCAAGGATGACAAAGGCATTTGAAAGCGTACGACCACGCATAAACGCCAAGGGCGCTATTTCAATTTCACCATTTTCCAAACGACCAAGCACCTGATCGGATGGAAGCATGTCATGCAGGGCATCATATAAAGGGCGCAGATAAGGATCGACTTTATCTTTCATGTCCCCGGGAAGGAACCCAAGTCTTTCACCAGCCTCCACAGCCGGACGGGAAAGAATTATGCGTTCGACCTCTCCGTTCAAGAGCAGAGAGACACCATAGGCAACAGCCATGTATGTTTTACCCGTACCGGCAGGGCCGACACCAAAAACCAGCTCATGCTGCTGCATTGCCTTAATATAATCAGCCTGACCTGGGGACCTGGGATTCAAGCGGCGCTTGCGGGTGACAATTGCAAGCTCATCTCCATGAGTAGATTCTACCGCCTTCTCCGTTTCCTCGAAATCCGGAGTGACCTGAGCCATGCGGACAACAGCATCAACTTCGCCATGCCCGACATCCAGGCCTTTTTGCAAGCGCTCGTATAATGCCTTTAAGACAACTTTTGCTGTCGCAACGGAGTCTTTATTACCGCTGATAGAAACCTGATTTCCTCGCGATGCGAGATCTACCCCAAGGTGCTGTTCCAGCCGAACAAGATGTTCGTCGTGCTCACCATAAAGCATGGGGAGAAGACTGTTATCATCAAATTCGATTAATTTATTTTGCCGTGCACCACGGGTGGCTTGTCCGTTGCGAGCTCTGGCTGTCAAATGCGTGCCTCCATTTCGGTTTTTGCTTCATCAACAGTATGCGCGTTCAAAACATCAAAGTCACCTGTTACAACAGATCCTATCAATGAGTTTGGCTTTGCTGATTCGATTTTGACATCAACTATTTGTCCCATCAAGCGCTCAGGTGCCTGAACAAACACAGACTGCATATAAGGGCTGCGCCCGCCCAATTGACCTTCCTCACGCCCCTTGCGCTCAATCAGCACGGAAAGTGTTTTACCAACCATACTCTGATTAAACGACATTTGCTGGGCGTTCAGGAGTTCTTGCAGCATCGCCAGACGCTTGGATTTAATATCTTCGGGAACCTGTGCATCTATCCCTGCCGCTGGCGTACCTGGACGCGGACTGTACTTGAAGGAATAGGCTTGGGCATAATTAATATCGGTTACAAGGCGAATCGTATCAGCAAAATCGCGATCCGTCTCACCAGGAAAACCAATAATAAAGTCAGAAGAAAGCGCTACTTCAGGACAGGTATCACGAAGCTTATCGATTATTCTTCGATAATCATCTGCTGTATGCTTTCTGTTCATCATCTCCAACACGCGATCCGATCCACTTTGGATTGGCAGGTGGAGATAAGGCATCAGCGCGGAAAGCTCCTGATGGGTCCTTATCAATTCATCGTCCATATCATTCGGATGCGATGTGATGTAGCGGAGACGATCAAGACCATCAACTTCTGCAAGCTCGCGAAGCAACCGCCCTAACTTCCAGCTCTTCCCGTCTGGAGCTTCTCCGTGGAAACCGTTAACATTCTGACCTAGCAAGGTAATTTCACGCGTTCCATTGGAAACCAGGCGCTTTGCTTCTTCGACAATATCCTTAACCGGGCGCGAAAATTCAGCCCCCCGTGTGTAGGGGACAACGCAGAAGGTGCAAAACTTGTCACACCCTTCTTGAACCGACAGGAATGCTGACGCCCCTTGAGGCAAACTCTCTTCGGGTAAAAAGTCAAATTTAGACTCAACTGGAAAATCAGTATTTGAGATGCCTCGTCCCGTTGTATTCCCCAGCGCCTGAGTAACCATTTCAGGTAACTTATGATAAGTTTGTGGCCCAAATACCAGGTCGACCTGTTTCGCCCGGCGCAGGATTTCTTCTCCTTCGGCCTGAGCGACACATCCCGCAACACCAATAAGCATTTTTTCACCCTTGGATTCGCGACGCTCTTTCATGCGACTAAGCTGTCCAAGCTCAGAAAAAACCTTCTCTGATGCCTTTTCCCTGATGTGACAGGTATTGAGAATAACCATGTCCGCCCCTTCGGGGTGATCGATGGTTTCGTATCCTAAAGGAACCAATACATCTGTCATCCGAACTGTGTCATACACATTCATCTGACAGCCATAAGTCTTGATATAGAGCTTTTTAGCCAACGCGATTACCAATTCAGCCTAACATTGTGGGCCCGGAGAATACAATTGCCACAACATCTTGTTAAATTACCATTTGTTTGGATCAGAAGCTACTTGTAACTGACAGCCCGACAAGGCGTTAGAGACACCCCTTGCGACCAAACCATGACAATGCGTCGCCATAACTTTTCGATTAGCAAGAGTGCTCGCTTCTACTGGCTCCAGAAACTCGACCTCAACAGTCAAAATTCCCATTGCCAGCGCATGCCACAAATGACCAGGCAATTCCATGTCTCCATACCAGGCATAGAAAGGGCGCCACAAACGGCCCATAGGCATACCATCCAATCGGGTGTATGTAATAGAGATTGGCTGAACCATCAAGGGGCTATCCCCTTCGGCTACCTGAGCGACGGAAAAGAGGGCTGACTTAAAAGGTAAAACACGGGTTCCGTCACTTGATGTACCTTCGGGAAAAAGAATAAGATCCCGCCCATCACCAAGACGACGCGCCATATTTTCACGGCTCTCATTCGATTTATGCCGACGGCGTTGTATAAAAACAGTCCCCGATAGCTTAGCCAATACACCAAAAAGAGGCCAGCTACCCACCTCTGATTTAGCGACAAAGTGACCGTCAATCAAACTACCCAAGACAGATATATCAAGGTACGACACATGATTGGAGACAAATAGAGTTGGCTGCTGAACACTACGTTTCCCACGTGTTACAACCTTGATCCCCATAAGAAAACACGTCGCACCATGATACCAGAGCGGAAGCCTGTAACGCCCGGGTAATCTCAACAAAAGCAGCAACATCTGTAAGGGGATTAGACTTAGTGTAAGTGTTAAATATACGAGAAGCCTGCACAGCGCTCTAAAATTTGATCCCAAACCCGAAGCGACAGCAATGTCAGACATATCAAGCCACCTGCTTCGTAACTGAATCCACTTCACGCTTGTAGTGTTTTAGGTACTTATCCGTCACCCGGCTGGTTTCGACAATGACACAAACATCCGTCGTACCGAATTGTTCATCAACAACTGCACCATTACCAATCACACCTCCCAATCGAAGATACCCCTTGATCAGAGGAGGTAGCTCTTTAACGGCGGCACGTGGATCAATACTGTCTGGTGCCATCAAATCCATAGAGCTGTACCTTCCCGGAAGAGCCTTAGGACATATCTCTGAGCTCGCCAGGTGATTGTGGTATAGATAAGACAAAGGTACTTTTAATTTTTCAGGATCAGTACCCTGTAAGCTGGCACAGCCAAACATATACTTGATGTCATAATGGAACACATACTGGGCAATCCCACGCCATAGAAGCTGCATAGTGGAGCCTCGACGATAATTCGCATTGATACAAGAGCGCCCAAGCTCAAGGATTTCACCCTTGAAATCGAGTAATTTATCGATATCAAATTCATCAACGGAATAAAATTGCCCACGGGCCTTGGCACCTTCTCGCCGCATCACCCGATAAGTGCCAACGACGGCTTCTGGCCCATCGCCAAGCTCGTTATCAAAAACCAGAAGATGATCACAGAAGGAATCAAAACTGTCGAAATCCCGACCTTTGGATTCCATTTCTGGCGTAGGTTTAGCTGAATTTTCACGATAGAAAATATCGTATCGCAAGGTTTGTGCCGCGAGAAGTTCCTGCTCGGTCTCAGCCAATCTTATGGTCAGAGAACCAGCCGTTACATCAACGGGTCGCTTTGTACCCTCAATCATGCTCAGCATGTTCCTTGAAATTAAACATGGCGAGGACTTTGCCAGATAATTGTGTCTATTTTATTGCACTGCAGCCTTCACGAACAGCATAAATTTCCAAACGATGATCCACTAAACGATACCCAAGCTTTTCTGCCATCTTAGCCAAAAGCGAATGAATTTCGGCATCCGTAAATTCAAGAACTTCACCTGAATTAACATCAATCAGATGATCATGCGCCTGCTCGGTAGCCTCTTCATAACGAGAACGCCCATCACCAAAGTCATGACGCTCAAGTATTTCGGCTTCTTCGAATAACTTTACAGTCCGATACACTGTTGCGATAGAAATTTTTGAATCAAGTTTAGACGCCCGATGATATACTTGCTCTACATCGGGGTGATCGATTGCCTCGGAAAGAACGCGCGCGATTACGCGGCGCTGTTCTGTCATTTTCAGACCTCTTTCGGCACAAAGAATTTCCAATTTTGATGGCATGACTATCCTGGAATCGTAGTTAGTTTAATGAGAATTCACTTTTGAATAATTCTAATGTACACAAAAATACGCTACGGAGCAAACACCCACAAGGTATCTTCACCAATTAAGTCAGATCAATATTCTTAAACCGTTATTTGGACCTGTTTGCACGCGTACCAAGCCCAATTTGTTTTGCAAGAGAACTGCGCTGCTTTGCATAATTAGGTGCCACCATTGGATAATCCTGAGGAAGATTCCAACGCTCCCGATATTCTTCGGGGGTCATATTGTAGGCAGTCTTCAAATGCCTCTTTAGCATCTTCAGCTTCTTGCCATCTTCCAGGCAAATAATGAACTCAGGCGTAATCGATTTTTTAATCGACACGACAGGTATTGGACGTTCGGGTTCTTTTTTCTCTTCCTGACCTAGTGTAGAAAGGGTCCCGTAAACCTCACGAATCAGCTGCGGAAGGTCAACCATGGCGACAGAGTTGTTTGCAACATGCGCTGATACGAGGCGTGTCGTTAGATCCACGAGTTCCAATGAGGATTTTTCTTCAGACATGTGCGACTGTTCTTTCCAAATATAAGGTTGTCTTCGACTTCAAAGAATTACTGTTTATTTTATACATACTACAAATCGAATTAAAGTCATTTTCATTCGTTTACAAGGAGAAAATACGATAAATAACTATTATTACAGTTATCTTTTAGGTTAAATTTAAGTTTTTATAATATCTAGCCCCATTACCAGTGCATCAACTAATGTACCATCTTCTTTCTGATAATATTTTCTTCGCCACCCTATTTTTTCAAACCCTGCATTTAAATAAAGATTAATTGCAGGCGAATTATCTTCAGCCACTTCCAAAAAAAGCTTACTTACTTGATCTTGACTTAAAAAACGACAGAGCTCGACAATCAAAAGACGAGAATATCCTTTTCTTCTCCACTTGGGGTCAATGCAGATTGTCGTAATCTCGGCTTCATCGATGACGCTTTGCCACAAAACAAAGCCAACAGGAGTACTTCCAACACAGTAAATAAGACAATCATACGGCTCTTGAACAAGTATTCGCGAGATTGACTTTGCATCCCATGGAGAATGAGGAAAACAGCGAGCGTGTAACTCGGCTAATACAACAGAATGTTCAACACCGGCAGAAACAATAGAATCATCTTCAAGCTCGACTTTCGACATCGCCCTAACCAACAGGTGATCGGGTTTTAGGCAAAGACACGTCAGGAGCACGCAGATAAAGAGGACTTATTCGCCCTTGTTCTTGTTCGAATAATTTTCTCTCTACCACAATATTTAATAAATGCTGGGCGTTTGCTCGAGGATTAGCACCAGAAATTTGAATGTCCTTACCTGCCGCCTTCAATGTTGAAGTAACCTGATCAACACCATCACCAACTAACAATAACTTTCCCTCGGGCAACCGCGTTACAATTTGTTCCGGCGTGGCGGCGAAAGGCTCCGAATAGGTCTGCAGTTTTGAATTAAAGCACTGAACAAAAACATCCGCTCTTTTTGCGTCAATCAAAACCGTTACCACTTGATCAGACGACTTTTCAACAGCAGGAACGGCTCGGGCCAAAACTTCAAAATTACTCACCCCGACAAGCGGCTTTTCACAAGCAAGCGAAAAACCCTGTGCCGCCGCTAGGCCAATACGCACCCCAGTAAATCCGCCAGGTCCTGTCGTAACGACAAAGCCGTCCATCTCCAAAAGCTCCAGGCCTGCATCGTCCATCACATCATGAACCAGTGGCAAAAGACGTTCCGATTGCCCACGACGCATCTCTTCCAAGCGGACAGCGACCACCTCACCACGTCTCATCACAGCGACAGAACACGACGATCCAGCCGTATCCAGCCCTAGTAACGTTGGTTCATCAGAAATTTTCATTGCCACTCATTCGACCTTCTTTAAACACCCAAGCACCCCAATACCCCATCCAACCTTGGGGTAGAGATCCTCACAACAACCTGTGCCCGGATCTGGTAAAATATAATATCTTAATTTGGCGAAATTAACCTTCTAAGATTTTTTGGCAAGTTAGTTAATCTATAATCGAGCCTAATACTTTTTCACAAAGTGACGAAACCTGAGCAAAATATCGTAAAGGAGCGTATATTTTAGAACAGAAATTTTTGAGCCGTGAATATTGTTCATGACTGCACGATTACCCTCAACAATAAAGAAGCTCTGCTAGCTTCTTTTCTTCAGCACCTTTTGCCGCTAGAAGACTGTTTATCGCGAGAAGACTGCAAATTTAAATAACCGAACAGATACAGCCATGCCCAATTATTCTCTTTCAACATTGATCATGACAGTTATTGCGAGCTGGCTTTATATTGGCTTTTCACTTGCTGCCCCCCTTGCAGATGAGCCATCCATCAATAATGGTGCTGTCGTGATCATGTATCACAGGTTTGATGAAAGAAAATATTCTGCGACCAGCATAAGCCTGGAGACACTCCGTGCTCATATCGAGGAGCTTAAAAGCGGCCCGTACAATGTCCTTCCTTTGTCAGAAATTGTTGATGCCATCACCAATAACGAGACACTTCCCGATAGAACTGTCGGCATCAGTATTGACGATGCTTTTCTCTCTTTTTATGAAAAAGCCTGGCCAGAATTCAAGCAAGCCGACTTACCCGTAACGGTATTCACCTCCACAGCTCCGGTTGATCAAAATTTTCCCGACTACATGACCTGGTCACAATTGAGAGAAATATCCACAAATCCCCTGATTGATATTGGAAATCACGCCCATCAACATACACACATCATAGAACTTGATGCTCAAGCTCAAACCGCAGCGATCGACAAAGCCAACCAACTGTTTAGGCGTGCTCTTGGCAAACAACCCAATCTATTTGCCTACCCCTACGGTGAAATTAGCCAACAATTAAGCGATGTTCTCCGTGCAAAAGGTTTCAAAGCTGCCTTTGGTCAAAATTCAGGCGCGATATCACGACAAACCGATATTATGCACCTCCCTCGCTTTCCCTTTAATGACCGCTTTGGAGTTCCTGACCGCTTCAAACTTGCCATTAACAGCCTTCCTCTACCGGTTTCGGCAATCTTGCCGGAGGATTTGATGCTGAATAAAACCACAAATCCGCCCTCCCTTGGCTTCACAATTTCGCAAGATATCAAAACAAGAGATGACGGCTCTTATCGTGGCTTGAATTGTTACAGCTCACAAAACGAGCTGTCGCTTCTTCAACTTGGCGGCGGTCGTGTAGAGGTACGCATTTCAGCACCCTACACTTCTGGACGGGCAAGAATTAATTGTACGATGTTAGGCCCGGGTGGGCGTTGGCGATGGTTCGGTCAACAGTATTACATTCCAGAATAAGCCCCTAATCAGCCTGTTCTTAGGAACAGTCCGCCCTAAGAGCTCAAATCCTGACGATTCTGGATGGGGGACAGTTTTGCCCCGTCAAAATCTTGTAATTGGTTAGATTTCATAACCGCCTGAATAGCTGCGATATAGCTCTCTGCTTCTTCAGAATACGCCAGAAGTGTCCCGGTGAGGACATAACCACTTAAAGGGCGGCGATCGCTTCTCATTGCCTTACGACGCGCCCTGAAATATTTGTACGAGCGATTCGTATTCAAATTGTGGACATAGGCTTCAATTGAATCAATTAATCCGGGGAAACTTTTAACCTTGAACGCCTGCTCTTCCCCTCTGGCAGTTGGAACCATCCCTTTGCTTCCAGTTGACCATGTTCTTTGACCAAAAAGAGCATTGCCATTAAGCGCAAATCTCGACGTTCCCCAACCACTTTCCTGAATGGATTGAGCAAGTGCCAGACTTACAGGGATTGTATCCAGACGAAGCAGTAATTTATCCGGGTCGTTATATGAAAATCCATAGCTTTCAGAAAGCGAAGAAAGCCAGGTTATCTCATGCTTTGCAATGGCGACATCTTCCGCCATTTTACTCAACAGAGAGATCACTCTTCTTCTGTCATCCAGTATTTTTTCATTCACCCTTAAAACAAGGGGAAGAATTATTTGGATAAACAAATTCTTTTTACTTTGAATATTTTGCTCTTCGATTAAGTCTTTAGGCAACCCATCCACAAACAAGCGAGGAACTTCTTGTTTCTGCTGCCTCACAGCCGAGAGTAAATAATCGTTTTCCCGAAATAACCGCTCGAGTTCTTGCCGAGATTCTGAAGGCAAAAATCTGGCTGTCGGCTGTCCAGTGGACAATCGATCAGACACGAGATCGGGAGCAACATCGCGCGGCATTAAGCCATAGGCCAACAAGACAGGCAGCACTACGGCCATAGCCCAAGCTAGCGCTTGAGCAAACACACCAAGAGAGAGAAATGTCTTAGGCGGACTTAAACTCATTTTAGGATCAGTAAAGTGAGATTTTATGCGCTCGCCCGAACTTCAGTAACTTCCGGGATATAGTGCCTCAACATGTTTTCGATCCCCATCTTCAACGTGGCTGTTGAACTTGGGCAGCCAGCACAGGCACCTTGCATATGAAGATAAACAACGCCGTTTTCAAATCCGTGAAAAACGATGTCGCCGCCATCCTGGGCAACTGCCGGGCGAACCCGGGTATCCAGGAGTTCTTTGATCTGGGAAACAATTTCATCATCATCTTCATCAGCGGCGTCAGCATGACCAGATATGTTCTCAGCGCCATCAACCATCACCGGGCGACCAGCGGTGAAGTGTTCCATAATCGTTCCAAGAATGGAGGGCTTCAGAATATACCACTCTTTATCTTCTGATTTGGTGATCGTGATAAAGTCGGCACCAAAAAAGACTCCAGTGATCCCTTCAACATCAAACAATCGCTGAGCAAGCGGTGAATTACTCGCAGCTTCCCTGGCTTCAAAGAAGGCGGTTCCACTATCCAATACAGGGCATCCCGGAAGGAACTTTAAAGTAGCGGGATTAGGGGTCTGTTCTGTTTGAATAAACATGTCTTGCTCATTTATGTCTAAGAGTGGGTATGGTTCTTATATGTAATCTTGCCGTGAACATTCAAGCCCCAACTCGCAAGTGGTACAGATCCATATGAATTTATTAACTGATTTCATCTATCTCAGCAGGCTCGAGATTATCTGGAACAACTGTGATCGGAACCCTTAATCTGCCAATATGTTTTCCCATCAAGGCCGTAAGCAGCGGACCTGGACCACCAGATCCAGAGCTTGCGCCCAATACCAGAATCGAGATCTGATCGTCTTCGTTCACGAGCTTAACCAATTCGTCTCGACGATCTCCTTCCCGCATATAGAGCACGGGAATTTGACCAGAGTATTCAAGAACGTCTTCGCCCAGTTTCTGCATAAGTAGCTCAGCTTCCGCCCGAGCTTCTTCTTTCATCAAGTCACCAACCGCAGCCCAATGATTAAACTCAGCAGGTTCGATAACATAAAGCAGAGCCACACGGCCCCCTGTGTGCAAAGCCCGGCGACAGGCAAACCGCATTGCCTGAAGCATTTCTTCACTATCATCGACGACAACAAGAAAAATACGATCTTTTGCCCCGTGATCCCTACACTTCTTTTCTTCAGTTATCTGATCTGTCGCATCAGTATCACTCAATGTATTATCCTTTACGGAAAGCAAGATGACCGATCCAGCCGGATATCAGTGCAATAAAAACAGCAATGACACCATACATCGCTCCATGAAGATGTGCATAGTCATAAATTTCAGCTTCTATACCAATCTTGGAAACGGAAAGAGGTGTTGTCCGCGCGTCGATGATCTGTCCATTGCGCAAATGATAGACACTTACAAAGTAAGTACCCGTCGGTACGTTGGACGGTAGTTCAAACTCGGTTTTAAATAAATGCTCACCTAGAAAAATAACTTCAGCGCTCTCTAATTGATAATTTCCAGAGCGCATCAGGCTTCTTATCAGAGAATCTTTCCATTCCTTGGCCAGAGAGCCTGCTGCTTTGGTTATCGGAAGATCCAGTCCAATATTGTTAAACCCAATACTGTTAAGAGCACGGGTCGCAGAAGATGTGATTTCGTCCAGGGGGCCGGTAGAGGCGATCGCATAAAAGCTTGGGACTCGTTCAAAATCCATGGACGCCGTATTCATCCATATGCCGGCGACCTGACTTTTACGCAACATTTTAAAATCAGTGTCAGGCCCACGCATAACAACAAGCACTTCACCTGGCGTATTGATGCTACCGTACAATTGGATTCGATCACCTGAAAAATCAGCCCTGATTGCAACCAGGTGACTTGAAAGATCAGCTTCAATAGCCTCGGCTTCCTTCTGACTTGTAACAAACAAAAAGAGTGTCGCACACAGAACCAGCGTAAGGCTGGAGAGAAAACGCATTTTGACAGATCTCATTGCGTTACCTCCAGAGAATAGAGGTCAGCAGGGGTCACCAGCAAATCAAGAAAGAGCTTTCCACAGACCATTACAACCATAATACCAAGCAACAACCGGAGCCAGTCGCCCTGCATTTTTGCGCCAATCCGCGTGCCGAGCTGCGCGCCAAGGACAGATCCAACCAGAAGCAAGAGAGCAAGCATAACATCCACGGTCTGATTCTGCGCTGCCTGTAGAAAAGTCACGTTAGCTGCAACAAAGATAATCTGAAAAAGGGATGTCCCGATCACCATAGCCGTTGGCATGCCCAGCATATAAATCATGGCAGGGACAAGAATAAATCCTCCACCAACCCCCATGATGGCAGAGAGAACCCCGACAAAAAAACCAATCCCAAGGGGAAGAAGCGCCGAAATATATAACCGTGATTTACGGAACCGGATTTTTAAAGGCAACCCGTGGAACCAGTTATGTTCATGTAATTTCCCCCGGCTGGCTCCACCAGATCTTCGGCGGCGGAAAACGGCCTTGAGCCCTTCCAGCATCATGAGCAAGCCGATGGTTCCAAGGAAAACGACATAGGATAAATTAATAACGAGATCGATTTGCCCCAGACTTTTCAAAAAAGTAAAAAGTCCGACGCCAATAGTTGAGCCGACAAACCCGCCAATGAGCAAAATCCAGCCCATGAGAAAGTCGACATTTCCTCTGCGCCAATGCGCAAAAACCCCTGAAACAGAGGCGGCAATAACATTATTAGCTTGAGTGGCAACTGCCACAGCCGGAGGTACACCGATAAATATCAAAAGAGGGGTCATAAGAAAACCACCGCCGACGCCAAATATACCTGATAATAAACCGACGCCACCTCCCATCGCGAGCAAGAGCAGGATGTCTACGGATATTTCGGCGATCGGCAGATATACTTGCATCGCCGTCAGTCGTTTTCGTCGGTGTTTTGCATATGGCTCTACCCTGTTTTGGTGGCAAACCTTTTTGTGAATCTATTTTTGTTCACTCGTATAAGAATCTAGCCTGCTAAGCCCAAAAGGAAAAGGGGGCAGTAGCGTCTTTTTTTGTTGTTTTTCAACTTTTTGCTTAAGACTTTTTTAAAATTAGATCATTCTTAAAAGCACCTGCGCCCGCACAATCCCTCATAAGCACATCAAAAAAGGCGCCTAATCAAAGCTAAGCGCCTTTAAAATAACCACCGTTGGTACCAGAATATTTATATTCTGGCTTCCTCCTTTAAGGACGAAGGAACCCGACAGCATCAAATACTTCCTTCATAACCGGGGCAGCAATTGCCGCAGCACGATCAGCACCGTCTTTTAAAACTGAATCCACATAAGACTGGTCATCCATCAAGCGTTTCATTTCTTCGCCCATCGGACCCAGTTTTGAAACAGCAACTTCGGTAAGTGATTTTTTGAAATCAGCAAAGCCCTTACCTTCAAACTCGCCCAAAACATCGGATAGTTCTTTATCCTGGAGCGCTGCATATATGGACAGCAGGTTAAAAGCTTCGGGGCGATCTTTGCGGATGTCGGCGGGAAGAACACCGTTTTCATCCAAAATCTCGGCGCCGGGAATAAGGTGCTGATCACTCGTTGCCTTGCGTACTTTTTTGGCAACTGTATCGGCGTCATCCATCATGGTGATACGGCTGTAGTCAGACGGGTCAGATTTACTCATCTTCTTACTACCATCACGCAAAGACATGATTCTGGTGGCCGCACCAAAAATCAGAGGCTCTGGCACCGGAAAAAGGTCAACATTGAAGTCATTGTTAAACTTGATCGCAATATCACGCGTCAATTC
>MABB01000107.1:0-2514 GCA_002162915.1 Rhodospirillales bacterium 47_12_T64 | reverse complement strand
TCCCCGACGGGCACGTGTGTGGCTTTATAGGCCAGAATATCCGCTGCCATCAGGTTGGGATAAACATAGAGACCTGTTGAAGCTTTCTCGCGATTCTTGCCAGCCTTGTCCTTGAATTGTGTCATGCGGTTGAGCCAACCAATCCGGGAGACACAATTGAAGATCCAACCAAGTTCCGCGTGTGCTGAGACCTGGGACTGGTTGAAAATTATATGTTTCTTGGGATCAACACCCGCGGCTAGGTACGAGGCAACGACTTCACGTGTATTATCAACCAATTGCTTTGGATCTTGCCAGACAGTAATGGCGTGCATATCCACAACGCAGAATATGCACTCGTAATCATTCTGCAGGCGCACAAAATTGCGAATAGCGCCGAGATAGTTGCCAAGATGTAGGTTCCCTGTGGGCTGCACGCCCGAGAAGATACGCTTCATGGGAAAAGATCCGTTCAATAGCGGTTGTTTACAAAATTAAGAGCAGGCTTTATCGCTCTTCAAAACCCCAGGGTCAAGGGCAGGAGCTAAGGCCAAGAACAAGAGAGGACTGGCAGAGATTTACCAATCAATCCAACCTCTGCCCCAATCTGGAAAACAATTCGTCCTCAATCAAATATACCCTCGGGATCATAAATCGCCTCGCCACCAAGGATGGTGGCCTCGACTTTGGCATCTCCGATCTCGCTTACGGGCACATCAAAGATGTCGCGATCCAGAACAACAAAATCAGTCAACTTCCCCTGCTCAATCGATCCAGTCTTGTTCTCATGATGTAAAAGTTTGGCTACATTAATCGTCATTAGCTCTATAACTGTCCCGATATCGTCGAAACCATCATCTTCTTGGGTTAACACCGCTTCTATCTTCCGAAGCGGAGATAACTCTTCCGCATCCCAGTCACTGCTCAAAACCAACTCAACTCCCGCCTCATGCAACCGTCGTGCAGGCATAAGCTGATTGGCGCGGTCTCCGACAAACCCCTTTAGGTAACGCTTTGTCTCATGGTCGGTTGAACTTGGAGACAGCTGAAAATCCGTAACCACATCCAGCTGCTTAAACCTTGGAATATCGGCATCGGCAACCAGATAGAGATGGGTAATGCGGTGGCGCATGTCATGACGTGAATTTTTATTTTTCGCATGCTGCAACGCATCGAGCGCCAGACCAACGCCTCTATCTCCTGTGGCATGAAAATGCAGCTGAAACCCTTCTTTTTCCAATTCCACAACGTAATCAAGCAAGACTGCTTGATCAAAATAGAGAAAACCTCTTTGTAATTCCGCAGGGAGATCCAAACGTCGTTCATAAGATTCATAAAGCGCGCCCGTAGCTTGAGACAAGATCCCGTCCATATAAATCTTTGCCTGATTAAAACGTAAAAGACTCTCGGGATCATTCATGTAACGACCTCTAAACTCAGACATTTGCACATCAAATGGAACATCCGGATAGAGATAAAGAGCATTACTGGCACGCACTGTCAGTTGATCATTCTGCTCTGCTCGAACCCAGGCTTCTTGATGGCCTCGAGGCCAGTACCCGCCAGCATCACTCACTGTCGTAATGCCGTTTTCAGCAAGGATCTTCAACGCGTTCAGCAAACTATTATAGGCAAAATCAACATTCTCGGGAGTTGGCGGAAGAGCCGCATTTCGCAATTTTTGCTGGGCGTTTTCAAAGACAACCCCTGTTAAGCGTCCGCTAACCTGATCTCTATCAATAATACCGCCGGGAGGATCGGTCTTTAAGCTCATATAACCGACAGCTTGCATGGCTTGCGAATTAGCCCAGGCACCATGGCCTAGGTTATCAAGAATGACAGCAGGGCGATCCGGAATTAATTCATCCAGAAACTCCAGAGGCGACTCAATCGTCTCTAGCAGCGCTGGCATAGATACACCTGCCCCTATAAACCAGCTCGACTGATTTTGCTCATCACGACAGTAGCCGATTTCTTCCCGATAGGTATTTGTTGTCCCCTCTGCCGGCAAGAAGCAGGCGGTTTCATTTATCCCGGCTTCCAGCGCATGAAGATGCGGATCTTGAAATCCAGGTAACAGCATTCGGCCACCAAGATCTATCACCTTATGTTTTTGTTGCGCTTGGCCCAAAAGTTCTCCTTCAGTTCCAACCGCGGTAACCACACCCCTTTCAACCAGAACTGCTTCTGCCCAGGGCATATTTTTATTAACGGTATAAACATTTGCGTTTACAATAAGATAGCTGTCAACAATTGCGTAACCCTGAGAAGACATCCCCAGAGTCATAAGAAAAATCATACCCGCCAGTTTAAGGACATAAGCTGTTTTTGAGCTTCTCAACAAGCTCTGTTTTTTAAGAAAATTCATCAACTCACCACCAATGGAATACGAACTTCGGTTAACAATTCATCTTCGTTCACGTCGATAGGACCATTGTGATATATTTCAATTGCAGGTTGATCAGCGGCCTCACGCCCGGAATCAGGTAACCAGCTTCCGTAGATCCAGTCATACGCCTCATTTAAATCACTATA
>MABB01000071.1:2406-3230 GCA_002162915.1 Rhodospirillales bacterium 47_12_T64 | reverse complement strand
CAGTCGCATGGACGGTCTCATCCTGTGGTTGGTCTCTGGCCTGTCTCACTCAGAGAGGATCTGCGTAAAGCTCTGGTTGAAGAAGGCTTGCGTAAAGTCGACAGATGGACTGAGCGACACGGAATATCACACGTTGAGTTCGAGGATGTCCTCATCGGCGGTAAGGCAATTGACCCCTTTTTCAACGCCAACAAACCTCATGACCTAGATGAAGTCGAAGAACTGTTGGTGCTGAATGAAAAAAGCGGCGGATAATACCAATAACAGGTTCTACCCCGGGCTATCTAATCTTGCATCCGCTTAAACCTTGCTCAAAGCAATCGTGAGGTAAATACCCGAGCTGCGCCCAAAGGCCCATGGAATCAAAATGATTGTAGCCTACAATCAGCTTTCCCTGATCCAGACATTTCCGGTCATGATGATGGTATTTATGCGCACCAGATTGTGTGGCAATAGTGTTTGCCTAAAAACTGTATATCCTGATGATTAAGGCTTGCCAGTCTTTGTGCCAAGGGGTGATAGTGTTTTCTTTATAGGCTGCTTGTTCATGCCTCGGTATAAACCCAGCTACTAATTTCATTTATACTAGCCCTTAAACGCAGATATCTCATCGAATTTCTATTGCGGGTTGGTTCTTTTTAAGAGTTATATTTAAGGAATTCTGATTTGTCCCAGTCAGTTGCGCCCCGGTCAGTTGTTAGCTCTGATAATTCTGCCTCTACTACACTAGAAAAACCCCCGGCCAGTTTGTCCTGGTTGATGTGGTCGCTGGGTGCCTTGCTTTTCCTGATCGGTTTTTTCCATCGAATAGCTTTTGGTGTGAT
>MABB01000071.1:0-2354 GCA_002162915.1 Rhodospirillales bacterium 47_12_T64 | reverse complement strand
CTGGCAAGTTTTTATTACTACTCCTATACCGCGATGCAGGTGCCGGTCGGGGTGATGGCTGATCGCTTTGGCCCGCGTAAGCTTTTAACTTCCGGTGCTCTTCTTGCTGCTATTGGTACAGCGATTTTTGCTCTCGCGCCTAATTATTGGATGATCAGTTTTGGGCGACTGTTGATCGGTGGTGCGGTGGCTGTTGCCTTTGTCACCATGATGAAAATTTCCTTGCACTGGTTTGCGCTCAAACGCTTTGCTCTGCTTACTGGACTGGGTCTTTTGGCTGGAAATCTTGGTGCGGTTGTCGCGGGCGCTCCATTGCAAGAGATGTTGGAGCTGATTGGATGGCGCAATGTTATGCTGATTTTTGCTGGTGTAACCGGGGTTTTGGCTCTTGCAACCGGGATCTGGTTACGGGATGACCCGACGGATTTGGGGTATAAAAGTTACGGGCATACTCATGATGATTCAGTGCCACGCCAATCTATTTATGCTGATTTGAAAGAGGCGCTGAGCTATCGCACCGTGTTTCTTTTAACCCTGGCTTGTGGAGCTTCGGCCGGATCAATGCTCACTTTTGGCGGGCTTTGGGGTGTTCCCTTTTTAAAAGTCGCTTACGGTTTTACGACATCAGAAGCGGCAACAATCATTACCGTTACTCTTCTTGTTTGGGCCGGATGTGGGGTTTTACTTGGGCACTGGTCCGACGCAACTGGAAAACGAAAAACGCCCTTCATAGCGCTGGCTTTGCTTGCGGCAACAGGTTGGCTTGTTGTTACTCAAATACCTGGCTTGCCTTTTGCCGTTCTTATGCTTGGTTTGCTTGCTGCTGCGATGGGTAGTTGCATTATGATTGTTGGTTTGTCATGGGCAAAGCAATCCGTACCTGCCAAGCTTCAGGGAACGGCTTTGGGATGGTGTAACACGGGAGTTATGATCGGCCCCATGGTGTTGCAACCTCTAACCGGAATCTTGATTGATTTGAACTGGGATGGCGCGAGCGACGGTGGGCAGAGAATTTATGATGTTTCTGCATTTCAAGCCGGATTTATCCCGATGATTATCTGGCTTGTCCTGGCTGCCGGACTTGTGTTCTTTGCAAAAGAAGATAAATCAAACTAGTTTTTATCGACATTACGTTAAGGGGTGTTCACCCGTAGGTTGAACACCCCTTTGGTGTTTTTTACATTAGAAAAATTATTTTACGCTGACGGCGTAATCGGAGACCGTACCGGTTTCCTTGATCATGTCTTTTGCTTTCAAAAATTCAGCAAAATCACGATATCTTCCTGTATCCAGAGCTGCTGGACGTAGAGCAAAACGTGGCAGGGTGTCTCTCCATGCGCGACGGTTAAGCTCATCATCAAGATCTGGATAGGCCTTCACAAACAGTTTCCAACTCTCTTGAGGATGGTTGATCAGGAAGGTGGTCGCCTGTTCTAGTCCTTTAAGGAAACGAGGCAATTTTTCATCGCCAACATTGTCCTTGTTTGTGACCAGGATAAGTTCGTCATAGGAAGGTACCCCTTCTTCTTCGACATAAAAAGCCCGCCCAGGCTGACCGACAATATCCATCTGGTTTAGTTCAAAATTACGGAAGGCCCCGATCACGGCATCGACTTGACCAGAAATCAGAGAGGGAGAGAGGGAGAAGTTTACGTTGATCAACTCAACGTCCTTGACGCTCAACCCATGGCTTTCCAACATCGCATCAAGAATGACATCTTCGAAACCGCCCACGGAATACCCAACCTTGCGACCTTTGAGATCGGCAATGGACTTGATCGGGCTATCTTTTAACACGACGAGGGAATTTAGCGGCGTGGCAACCAGTGTCCCGACACGTATCAGGGGAAGGCCCTCAGCAACTTGTAAGTGGAGTTGAGGTTGGTAGGAGACGGCCAGTTCTGCATGACCTGCAGCAACGAGCTTGGGTGGATCATTTGGATCGGCTGGCGCCACCAATTCAACGTCCAACCCCTGGGCTTCGAAGAAGCCTTTTTCCTTGGCAATAACCAGGGTGGCGTGATCGGGGTTCACAAACCAATCCAGCAGTACAGTCATTTTATCTGCGGCGGTTGCCCCGGCCATAAGACCGAATAGTCCCCCAAGAAGGGAGAGGGTAAAGGTGATTTTTCTTAACATTGTCTAATTCCTCAAGTCGTGGGTGTTGTTATTGGGTTCTTAGATCGTCCAGAGACATTCTTTTAATAAGCTGGTTCAACAGATGATCTGTCGTGAGATAAAGAGTGACAGCCATAAGAGCGAGTAAGCTTAGGGCGGCAAACATCAGGTCGATCTGCATCCGCCCGTTGGCATGAAGCATCAGATAGCCAAGTCCCTGAGAAGAGCCGACCCAT
>MABB01000108.1 GCA_002162915.1 Rhodospirillales bacterium 47_12_T64 | reverse complement strand
GATTGCCCACGAGGAATTATGGTAACCTTATGCAGAGGATCATTGCCTTCTACGTGAACACTAACCAGAGCATGCCCAGCTTCGTGATAAGCTGTCATTTCTCTTTCTTCATCCGTCATCACCATGGAGCGGCGTTCTGCCCCCATCATGACCTTATCTTTGGCGTTTTCAAAATCAGACATCGTCACAACACGTTTACCTGCACGCGCAGCCAACAGAGCGGCTTCGTTAACGAGGTTTGCCAAGGCTGCACCAGAAAACCCTGGTGTACCACGAGCGATAACACGTGCATCAACATCCGGGGCCAATGGAACTTTTCGGACATGTACTTTTAGGATTTTTTCACGGCCAAGAATATCTGGGTTCGAAACCGTCACCTGACGATCAAAGCGGCCAGGACGAAGCAGCGCCTTATCCAGAACATCGGGACGGTTGGTAGCAGCGATGATAATCACGCCTTCGTTTGATTCAAAACCATCCATCTCAACCAGCAAGGCATTAAGAGTTTGCTCGCGCTCATCATTACCACCGCCCATGCCCGCGCCACGATGGCGACCAACGGCATCGATCTCATCGATAAAGAGAATACAAGGGGCATTCTTTTTGCCCTGCTCAAACATATCGCGAACGCGACTTGCACCGACACCGACAAACATCTCGACAAAATCAGACCCCGAGATTGTAAAGAAAGGAACGTTGGCTTCACCTGCAATCGCACGCGCGAGAAGTGTTTTACCGGTTCCAGGAGGCCCAACGAGCAAACACCCCTTAGGTATTTTACCGCCCAAGCGCTGGTACTTTTGAGGATCTTTTAGAAACTCGACAATTTCCTGCAGCTCTTCTTTGGCCTCGTCAATACCTGCAACGTCATCAAAGGTGACACGACCTTGCTTTTCCGTCAGGAGTTTGGCTTTACTCTTGCCAAAGCCCATCGCCTTCCCGCTATTGCCCTGCATCTGGCGGAATAGAAATATCCATACGCCAATAAGCAGGATCATCGGAAACCAGCCGATCAAGATCTGGATGAGCGTGCTGCCTTCTTCCAAAGGCTGGGCTTTAACAGTTACGCCGTTATTACGGAGTGTTTCAACCAGTGTCGGGTCTTCTGGCGCATAACTCGTGAAGACTCGTCCGTCACTATAGTTGCCGGAAATTTCCTGTCCCTGAATGGTGACATTAGAAATTTGCCCTGTTTCCACCTGGGAAAGAAAATCGGAATAAGCTAACTGCTGTTGCCCACTCTGGGTTGTTGGCCCTTGGAAAAGATTAAAAAGAGCAAACAAAAGCAAGCCCACAACAATCCACAAGGCAGCATTACGGCTGAAATTCAAGGTAACGACCTTCCAAAATCTAGGCTGGGTTCATAAAACCACAGCAAAATGAATCAGTTCTTCTTAGAAGATAATGCGCTTCCGCGTCTAAGCAACCGTAAAGGGGTGCTGAATTAGCATATTTTTTGGTTCAAACCGCATTTTTATGCGTAATTTCTCCATCCAGGCCGCTTCAAGGTACTCCAGATGGGGAACAGTTATGATTTTATCCCCAAGAAAAATAGTCGGAAGACTATAGCGGGCAAGATTAGGGATAGGAACGTCCTTAATTTGGGGATAGACTTGGCATAACTGCTGCCAGCCTCTCTCCCCCAAAGATTTGAGGAGTAATCCTTCATCCTCCAGCGTCTCGTGTATGTGAATGAAAAACCTGTTATCCCAAAGAAATTGAGCCCCTGAGCTTAACACGACAGTTGATAGTTTCCTGTTTTCACGAGCAATCATCACCTTATCGTGATCAAGAAAAATCTGACAGCCTGCCAGAGTTGCTTTCACTGTTTCTCTGCTCAACAACTCCCTAATCAACCGATCTGTTTTCACAGACCTTGGAGAATAATTTCCTCCCCCAATAGTCAGAAGAGTTCTTTCCAAGGCTCTGGATAAAATTTCAGGGTTGATTAATGCCGATTCGCTGAAATCTATCTCGGCATACCCGGCAGGATGAACCACGATACGCTGGTTAATAAAATTATCCGTCTTATCCTGAAGGCTTCGACGTATCCGGCCAAGACTATGATTAATTCGAGAAAGGACTCCTCTTTTCAGGCCTTTTCGTTCCAAATCAGGCATGCTTTGACGTAATCTATTGCGAAGGTATGTTCCCTGATGATTACTCGGTTCTTCAATCCAGCCCCATCCCCGATCACGGAGTGTAAGTAACAACCGATCTTTTGTGATGGATAAGAGCGGCCTGATGAAGCTTAATCCGCCTTCCAGTCGTTGTAGCGACATTCCAGCCAGGCCATCCGGGCCACTGTTACGAAGCACTCGCATTAAAAAAGTTTCGATCTGATCGTCGTGATGATGGGCTAAGGCAAGGGAAGAAATCGCGTTTTCTTTGCACCATTTCGACATAAGCCGATACCGACCATTTCTTGCCTGAACTTGTGTGCTGCCTCTCGCTTCGGGCTCTTTTTGCCAATTTAGAATATGGTGCTCAATCCCCTCAGAGGCCAAACGTGTATGAACCCACTTTGCCTCCAACCCGGATTCGGGGCGCAAAGAATGGTCGACCGTCACCGCAATAAGCTCACCGTCCTGAGCTTTTAGCCATTCATTTAAAAGAAGACACAAGGCCATGCTATCGGCGCCACCTGACACGGCAACACCAACCTTAAATACAGAGCTCTTTGCGCTCCCCCTATATCCGGGATCAGAGAAAGAGAATACAGACATCAAATCTGCAAACTCCCTCTCGTATACAGGCCCATCTAGAGGTAAGAATAAGGACTTGCCGTCACTCACGGCACACTCACAAGTTTTGCAGTTATTGGCAATTAAGCTTTTGCGCTTCCTGCCCTGCGCGTTGTTTTACAATCGCAGAGGAATTTGGGTATCGACTAAGTAACTCTCTCAATGTCCCACAGGCATCGGCAACGTTTCCGAGCGACGAAAGTGAAAGCCCCAATTTCAGCAAATTATCCGGAGCTTTCGAACTGCTTGGATAACGTTGAAACGAATCAGCAAAAGTAATCGCGGCTTGTTGGTAATCGCCACGAACGTAATAGGTCTCACCCAGCCAATAGGTGGCATTCCCCGCGAGAGTATCTTCAGGGTGACGCTCAACAAAAGTAGAGAATGCCTGTTCAGCTTCGTCATATCTCGCTTGGCGGAGAAGGCCAAAAGCGTAATCGTACTGCTGTTTAGGTGTGTCTCCGGGAAGATTATAAGTGCCAACTTCGTCGGAGC
>MABB01000046.1:2204-3350 GCA_002162915.1 Rhodospirillales bacterium 47_12_T64 | reverse complement strand
GAGGCTTCACGTCTGGGAGACGTAGGGTCCGAAGACCCTCAGGCCGAAGCCTGGAAACGGACTAACCGGAGCAAGCTCAACAATTAGTCCAAGTAGATATTGCAAAGCAACATCTGATGACATGAATGTAGCAATTTTTCCGCTGATGTCGATTTACATTATTACAGTGCCGATATGCATTGAGCGCATACCTTCTAAGGTATTGTAATTATGTAATATTATTGGTTATTGTGCCTTAGAATTTTGATTCTGCGACCTTACGTAATAGGAAGTCCCGGAAGATTGAGATTCTCTTTGAGGATCGCATTTCCTCAGCGTAGGCAAAATAGGCATCGAATTGTGGGCCCTCTACCTCTGGTAGTACCTGAACAAGGTCATTGGATTCCTGGGTCATAAAATCGGGGAGCGCCCCAAGTCCTGCGCCTGAGCGTACAGCCTTCATAATGGCGTAAACATTGTTGATGGTCATCGCGGCGCGGCGGGGTGTTCCGCCTTCCATACCAACGCGCAGGAGCCAGTTGATATCGGGCAGAGGGGGTCTTGCATCATCACCATAGACAACAAGCCTGTGGTCCGAGATTTCTTCGACTGACACGGGCATGCCATATTTCTTGATATAACTGACAGAGGCATAAATATGCATTTGGGCAGTTATCAAGTGACGTTGAATAAGGTCGGCCTGACGCGGCGGGTGCAACCGCACGGCGACATCGGCTTCGCGCATGGACAGATCGAGCTCTTTGTCCGACAAGATCAGTTGGACATCAACATCCGGGTAGAGATCGCAAAACTCATGCATACGAGGAGAGAGCCAGGTCGAACCAAATGCAACGGTTGTGGTGATTTTCAGAGGGCCCTTGGGGCGATCTTTGCTTTCCGTCAGTTGAGCCTCTGTCATAGCGAGCTTACCGAAGACATCGTGAGCGGTTCTATAAAGAAGTTCGCCTTGTTCGGTAAGGATCAATCCGCGGGCATGTCTGTGAAAGAGAGAGACTTTCAGGCTGTCTTCCAGAGCGGAAATTTGTCTGCTGACGGCAGATTGGCTCAGATTTAACTGTTCCCCTGCATGGGTAAAACTACCTGCCTCTGCAACTGCGTGAAAGATACGGAGTTTATCCCAATCCATAATGGTTGCTCCCAGGCCAC
>MABB01000046.1:0-2195 GCA_002162915.1 Rhodospirillales bacterium 47_12_T64 | reverse complement strand
TCGTGCCCTCAGACAAGGCTCTTCTCCCTTAAGTGCTGTGCGTTGAAGTCGCGGCAGCGATTCGTTTAATTATGCTTATCGTACTGTAATTACAGCTTCTTAACAAATTGTGCCTATTCGTCCTGAATTGGGCAAAAAATAAAGCAGAGCTCGTTAGAACCCTGCTTTATAAAGGGTAATTGTTAGAGTTTTAATCGTTTAGTTCTGTGATATAGCGCTCTGCTTCCAGGGCAGCCATACAGCCCAGCCCTGCAGCGGTCACTGCCTGACGATAAATCTTGTCAACACAGTCACCAGCTGCAAAAACGCCGGGAATGTTGGTTGTTGTTGTACCGGGTTTGGCAAGGATGTAATTCTCATCATCCAAATTCAGTTTTCCCTGAAAGATTTTAGTTGCAGGATCATGACCAATGGCAACAAACATGCCGCTGACATCAATTTCGGAGAACTCACCGTTTTGAGTATCTTTGAGCTTGATCCCGGTTACACCATCGGTATCTGTGCCTAGGACATCATCAACCACTTTGTTCCATTGAACATCGATCTTTTCGTTTTTGAGAAGGCGATCTTCTAGGATTTTTTCGCAGCGAAGTTCATCCCGGCGATGAACCAAAGTCACCTTGGAACATATATTTGCAAGATAGAGAGCTTCTTCTACGGCGGTATTTCCGCCACCGATAACGGCGACTTCCTTACCACGGTAGAAAAAACCGTCACAAGTGGCACAAGCAGATACACCTTTGCCATTGTATGTTTCTTCACCAGGAAGCCCGAGCCAACGTGCCTGAGCTCCTGTTGCAATAATAACGGCATCAGCAACATAGCTATTGCCGCTGTCGCCTGTGCAGACAAAAGGGCGCTCGTCAAAGTTGACTTCATTGATGATATCGAAATGCATTTTTGTGCCGACGTGTTCAGCCTGCTTTTGCATTTGTTCCATTAGCCACGGGCCCTGGATTACATCTGCAAACCCTGGGTAATTTTCTACTTCCGTCGTAATCGTCAGCTGTCCACCCGGTTGCAGGCCCTGTACCAGAATTGGCTCTAGGTTGGCACGAGCTGCGTAAATAGCGGCTGTGTATCCGGCGGGGCCAGAGCCAATGATCAGTACCTTAGTACGGTGGGTTTCGGACATGCTCTTTAATCTTTCGTTTTTTTCGCGACCAGGCCGCGATGGAATCCATCGGTGTGGGCCTGAAAAATAGAGTGCCTTTCCTGTCTCTTCAAGGGTGTGATCACGATCTTTTGTTACTTTAGGTCGCTAGAGATTCTGGCGGGTAGTATTTTAAGAGAAAATTTGGAGTTTAACTCGTAGAGAATGAAGGGTTTTTATCGTTTCGAATAGGTAGGGTAATCTTTAAATGCGACCTTCAGATTGCATCCTGTTTAGGACTTCTTGTGCCAGACGCTTTGTCTCGTTCAGGGGAGGGTAAGGCCAACTTGCCAAAGAGCCCGAAAACGGACGCGTGATACCCTTTTGCTTTAACTGTTGATGAAAGCGGGTAAATTTTTTATTTCCACCTTCTAGCTCAACGATAAATACGGGCTTTCCTGTACTGGCCGCTTCGGTGACCATATTCACAGAATCTGATGTGACAACGATAGCTTCGGCAGATCCGAGAAAGCCAAAATAGGGGTTGTCACCCGTTCCATCCCAGATAAATGCGGGAAGACCAGTGAGATGTTGTTTCAAAATAGCTTCATTTGTTGCGCCTGTCCGACGAGACGTCGTCACAAGAAACCCGCAACCGATTTCGTCATGTAAGTTCTTTAGTTGAGCGCCAAGTTTTTGCATAACCGGTTCGGTCAGGTCGTAAGCCTTGCTTTTTCCCCCGATCAAAACTGTTATGAGAGGACGCGGGAGATCGGTAATCCTTGGCTTCAACTTGGCAGTCTCTTGAAGGAGGCGTTCTGCTGTTACTCTGTTGAAACCGCCTGTGCTGGTCAGAACGTTCTCTCCCCTGAGGGTATCGTGTTCAGGCGTTATAACCAGATCATATCTGCTTGGAGATATCTTTGGGTCCTGAACTTGAATGCAAAAACTTTTGCCACCACTTTTTTTTCGAACGATAGCGTTGAAAGCAGCGGCCTGTCGCCCGCAAGCAATCACCACGTCGGGCCAGACATTTCCTGTTGGAAAGTCGTTGCCATAAACGGACGAATGCAGAGGAACAAGTGAGGGTGGTAACCAGTGC
>MABB01000042.1 GCA_002162915.1 Rhodospirillales bacterium 47_12_T64 | reverse complement strand
AGAATAATGACCGGGTACGAGCTTTGGTGTATCTGGGAGGGTTTGACGGCTCTTTTCTTATCGTTGGGCGGTTAATAGATCCTAACATTTTAAAACATATTGAACGCGCTAAACAGGCTGTAGCTCTTTATACTGATCTGGAGGGGCAGCGTTCAGGTTTTGTTTTAACCTTTGCGATGATCTATGCAATTGTTGCTCTGATGATCTTGGTGGCATCTGTTTGGGTAGGTTTGACATTTTCCAATAATTTAACCGTTCCAATCGGAAATCTAATTGCTGCGGCAGAAAAAGTACGAGAGGGCAATCTTGATACCCGTGTGCTTTCAAACCAGGCTGAAGACGAAATAGGCAGGCTTTCGCGAACTTTTAACCTTATGACCGGTGATTTGCAAAGGCAGCAGCAGGAACTCTTGAGCACGAATTCTCAACTCGATGAACGAACGCGATTTATCGAAGCAGTGCTTGGTGGTGTAACTGCCGGGGTTATTGGCTTGGATAGTGAGGGGGTGATAAATCTGCCAAACAGATCAGCATCGGCCTTTTTTGCCGAACAGTTTGATGACTTACGTGGAAAGTCGATATCTGTGGTAATGCCTGAAATTTCAGAGTTTGTTGAAGAGGCCAAAGCGCGCCCTCTGCGTCCGATTGAGAAGCATATACCTTATGTTCAAGCAAACGGTATTCAGCGAACTCTGTTGTTGCGAACGGTTGCTGAATTAGGGGATGATTTTGAAATTATTGGTTTCGTGGTCACATTTGACGATATTACCGAACTGGTTTCGGCACAGCGAAAAGCTGCCTGGTCTGATGTCGCGCGCCGTATTGCGCATGAGATCAAAAACCCCCTAACACCAATTCAATTATCTGCAGAACGTTTGAAGCGCAAATATTTAAAAGAAATAGATAGCGACAAGAAAACATTTGAACTGTGCATTGATACAATAATTCGTCATGTGACGGATATTGGAACAATGGTAAATGAGTTCTCTTCCTTTGCCCGGATGCCTGTTCCCCGGATGAAAGATACAGATCTGAATAAATTGGCTCGTGAGGCTATCTTTTTACAAGATAGCGCGCATCCGGAGATCAAGTTCATTACAAAACTGCCAGATGAGGAGATTATCCTTTCCTGTGATCCCGAACAGATAAATCGCGCTTTGACCAACCTCCTACTAAACGCAGCCGAATCAATAGAAGGTAAGTTAGAGGAAAACCCTTCCCTTAGAGAGGAAGGAGGGGCGTCGATTATTTGCCTGATGGTATCTGTTATTGATGATAGAGTTACCCTGACGATCCAGGATACAGGGAAAGGTTTACCATCGGGGGATAGAGAGAAATTAACCGAACCTTATGTCACAAACCGAATTAAGGGGACGGGATTAGGTCTCGCGATCGTAAAGAAAATTATGGAAGATCACGGAGGACATCTTGTCCTTGAAGACAATATGGATCAAACTGGTAATGTTATTGGTGCGCAAGTAAATTTAGTCTTCCAAGAACAAGTGTAATATCTGTGATTTTTATTAACCTATTGAATAAGTAGATATTTAATGGCACGTGACATTTTAATTGTCGACGACGAAGCCGATATCAGAATGGCTCTGAGCGGTATTTTAGAAGATGAAGGATACGCTGTTAAAGAGGCAGCAAACAGTCAGGAAGCGCTCGCAGCAATTCATTCTCGACGCCCTAGTCTGGTTGTTCTGGATATCTGGCTCAATAACTCTGAGCTTGATGGTATAGGCATTCTTGAAGCCATAAAACATGACTATTCTGACTTGCCTGTCGTTATGATGTCTGGTCATGGGACGATTGAAACGGCGGTTAGCGCAATCAAGATTGGGGCCTATGATTTCGTTGAGAAGCCTTTTAAATCGGATCGACTGCTTCATATTATAAATTTAGCCATTGAAATCTCGGAATTGCGCCGGGAAAATAAACAGTTAAAAGTCAGTGCTGCGGTTCAATCCTCTCTTATTGGTACATCTGCGCCAGTTTTACAGCTTCAGCAAGCCCTTGATAAAGTTGCTCCTACGGGAAGTCGGGTGTTAATCACGGGTCCTGCCGGTGCGGGCAAAGAAGTGGTTGCCCGACAGCTACATCAGCAGTCAACACGTCACAAGGAAGCATTTGTCGCTCTTAATTGTGCGACAATGCATCCGGATCGTTTGGAAAGTGAGCTCTTTGGTACCGAAGAAAAGGGGGATGATGGTGAAACATCCATCCGTGTTGGCACCTTTGAGCAGGCACATAGCGGGACGTTACTTCTGGATGAAGTTGCGGATATGCCCCTTGAAACACAGGGGAAAATTGTTCGGGTCTTGCAAGAGCAGTCGTTTACAAGGGTTGGTGGGGATGTCAACGTAGATGTTGATGTTCGCGTCATTGCCTCGACAAATAAAGACCTGCAAGCTTTAATCGCTGGTGGGGAGTTCAGAGAAGATCTTTATTATCGCCTGAACGTTGTGCCTCTTGCGGTTCCTGCCTTGATTGAACGTCGCGAAGATATACCTTCGTTGATTGATTATTTTATGGAACTCTCCGCGCAAACGAACGGTATTCCTGTACGACCTCTCGCTCAGGATGCAATCTCGTCCTTGCAGGCTTATGAATGGCCTGGAAATGTACGCCAGCTTAGAAACGTCATTGACTGGCTTCTGATAATGGCTCCGGGAGAGGGCGGAGACCCGATATCAGCAGATATGATGCCACCAGACATTGGTTCTCTTTCTCCCGCGGTTTCTTCTGCAAGTTCCGGCCAGGATGATTTGATGTCACTCTCTCTCCGAGAAGCTCGGGAATTGTTTGAAAAACGTTATTTGGAAGCCCAGATTTTACGTTTTGGTGGAAATATCTCGAAAACATCGACTTTTATTGGTATGGAACGCTCTGCGCTTCATCGAAAGCTACGTACACTCGGTATATCTACCGAGCGTGGCTAACAAGTATTTGGATATTAGGACCAGATTATGAAAGTTGTGATTTGTGGTGCCGGGCAAGTTGGTTTCAACATCGCCCGGTATCTGGCAAGTGAAAATGCTGATATAACTGTGATTGATCGGGATCCTGCACTGGTTAGCAAAATTACAGATTCCCTTGATGTTAAAGGTGTAATCGGCTTTGCCTCACACCCCAATATTCTAGAAAAAGCCGGTGCCTCTGATGCAGATATGATTATCGCGGTGACACACGCTGACGAAGTCAACATGGTTGCCTGCCAGATTTGTCACTCATTGTTTGATGTGCCGACCAAGATTGCACGTATCCGGGA
>MABB01000077.1:2308-3209 GCA_002162915.1 Rhodospirillales bacterium 47_12_T64 | reverse complement strand
TGGCAATGAAGCGTAGATGTCCGATGAAGAATGCATATTTAGACATTATCTTTTGATCCTGTTCGCAATTAATCACATTCAACAGCGGGAGCTTTTAAGCTTCACCAGAAAGGATAGCTTCGACACTTTCCTGTACCGACAAGGCATTGGCAAAACTAGCCATAGAGCAATCTCTACCGTCTTTCCAGGCGAGCATGTTATCGAGAGTCCGCATATAGCCTTCCTGACGGGCGTCTTCGATGTCAGCCAACTCTCGCTGCCAGTTTTCGCCGGTTGTAGAGAACAGTTGATCCCAAAGAGTTAGGCGATAGGATTTTTTATCACCCCAAATTATGAACTCAACGATATCGGGGCCAACACCCCCTGCACTCGCCGTGAATGATACAGGAATATTCCCACAAGATAGCTGCGCCTGAACGTTGGTCTCGCATGAGACACCATCATCGGGATAGAGCGTACAGGCGTTGATGAGTTCTGATGCACCAAACAAACGTTCACTCAGGTAAATGAAGTGTGACCCGACTTCACGGACAAAGCCACCTTCTGCCCGTTCTGCCAGCCAGCTGGCGCTATGCTGCCATCCTCGAGGCCAAGGAGCAAAATGTAACCGGATTTCGACCGAAGTCACCGCACCCAAATTCCCGGCATCGACCTCTGCTTTCATCAAATCAGCAGCTGGAGAGTTCGCAAGAGGGAAATTCACCGCGTTAAGCAAGCCGGATTCATTGAATGCGGCAACCAAATCGCGGCTCTGTTCAATATCAACACCCAAAGGTTTTTCACAAAAAACGGCCTTCCCCGCAGCAGCAGCTGCCAAGGCATATTCTTTATGTGAAGCGGGTGGGCTGGCGATGTAGACCACGTCTACACTGGGGTGAGCAATCAACGCGTCAACAGTTTG
>MABB01000077.1:1558-2214 GCA_002162915.1 Rhodospirillales bacterium 47_12_T64 | reverse complement strand
GACATATTTGTCAGCATTCTGTTGCCCATAATTCCAAGACCGATAAATCCAACACCCAACGCCATTAAAATTCTCCACACACGCCAAAACACAATTATAATTTAGCCAGAACAATCGCTCCAATAATCGTCGGGATCATGCGGCAAATAAATTGGTTTGACCAGTCCAAAGTCAAGTTAATCTGACCATGAACAGTGTCTGGCAATGACAGAACTTAACAATCGGGGAAGAAATAAAAAAACCCCCGCAAATTACGGAGGCTTTTTTGAATTGGTAGCGGAGGAGGGACTTGAACCCCCGACACGCGGATTATGATTCCGCTGCTCTAACCAGCTGAGCTACTCCGCCATAAGGCTATGAAACAAAATAAACCTTAAGAGAACAACAGATAGCTGATTCGCTCTGGCTTTGTTTCGTGTGAGGGTGATAATGCCATGACACAAAACTGTCAATAGCCGAGTGACAAGGTCTTCGTTTTTTTCTGTAACTCTATTCAACAGTACGTGCAAACTCATACATGAAAATCAGAAAAACATTAACTTGAATAAGATTTTAGAGGCTTTTATCTTTGCGTTAAAATCAAATTTTGATTGAGAAACCTAATGAACATCAAGTTCACAATGAAACGCGACACCTGGGAACACCACTCCCACCCC
>MABB01000077.1:0-1531 GCA_002162915.1 Rhodospirillales bacterium 47_12_T64 | reverse complement strand
GGATGGCTTGTTTTTCCTGCGATATGGAGCCATTCAGCAGGCGGGTGGCCCCTTGCCGGATTTCTACTGATACTCTTTGCCTTCTGGATGTATCTCAACCCGCGTATTTTCCCCAAGCCTCGACATACTGATTCATGGGCCTCACAGGTTACTTTTGGGGAACGTATTTGGCAGAAAGAAGTCCCGTTTGAGGGGCTGACAGAACTTCTGGAAATGCACCAAACTCAGACCAGAGTCTTAAGTCTGTTGGCAGGAATCGGTTTCTTTTGCGGATTGATCACAGCCTCTTTCAACCTTTTTTGGCCAACCATGTTTTTCGCCTTTGTAATGGTTATGAGCAAAATGTGGTTTTGTGATCGGATGGTATGGCTGTTCAACGACGCGATAGAATACAACCCAGAACTGGCTGAGTGGATTTACTAAGGTTATCTCCGATTGAGATTTATGAAACCTGAACAGGCTCTTTCAAATAGCCATTTTCATAGCGCACTTCATCGACCTTAACAAAACGTCTGATCCGCTCCAACTCAGCTTCAATTGCGCGTATACGACCTGCTGAACCTTTAATCTTTGGCTCGAACCAAAGCCCCTTCACAACAAGGGTGCGTCCTTGTCGCTTCATGTCTATACGCCCAATGATTTTCTCCCCTTCCAAAAGAGGAAAAACATAGTACCCATATTGTCTTTTGTGCTCTGGAACAAACACTTCAATTCGATAATAAAAATCAAACAACCGTTCGGTTCTTTTCCGGTCACGGATCAAGGGATCAAAGGGACTGAGAACACGCACACGCCTTGGGACGGACGGAAGGTCGTCCAGCTGACCCAGTAGTTCCTCATAAGCATATGCCTTTCGGGGGTTACTCCCGTCTGATGCATGAACCTCAACTTCAACAAGGCCTTGCCCAAGCTGTTTTTCACACCAGCCCTTCGCCTCGGCAGGTTTTATACCATCCCAAAAGGCTGCGAGCTCCCCAGAAGTTGCAAAGCCAAGCCGATCCATCGCTGAACGACAAGACCAATCGAGAAACTTTTCATGATTGATTTCCTGAGGTGTCATATCCGTCGGTAAAACACGTTCGGTAATATCATAAACCTTTTGAAAGCCCTCTCTTCGATCAACACTGAGAGCACCCGTGCGCCATAAAAATTCCAACGCGGTTTTAGAGGGATGCCAATCCCACCAACCCTGGCTACTTTTCTTCTCTCCCTCCTGCTTTGCAGGTTGTTTCAGGTCTCGGGACATAGTCGGTCCATTGACTTGAACATGATTTAAAACCGCCTCAAAGCTCTCTTCAAACCCTTCCCGCCGCCATTTACGCCATCGCTCAAGCAATCGCGTTTCGGTACCGATAAAACGGTGCTGCCAATAGGGGTAAAAGATTGTCGGAATTACAGATGCATCGTGGGTCCAATTCTCAAAGAGCGAGCGATCGTTTTCCAATAACTTGGTAAAATTCTCTTTCCGATAGGTCTGATTACGAGAAAAGAGGATCATATGATGCGCACGCTCGACCGTATTGATACTGTC
>MABB01000110.1:7180-32523 GCA_002162915.1 Rhodospirillales bacterium 47_12_T64 | reverse complement strand
AACCAAATCCTGATATCGATAAGCGCCACAACCAACATAAATACGAACCCGACACCAAACCGGATTGCCTGTCGCGAAGCCCAAGGATCAAAATTTCCATTCGCTGCTGAATACAGCATACCAAGACCAATTGCGGCAATCATACAAATGAGAACAATCATTCCCCAGTTCAATTGCCAGATCTTTTGCCCCAGAGTGATCTCTGGGTTATGCCGACCAAGATACTGCACGCGCTGGCTCATTTAAGAATCCTCCGCGACAGTATTAGAATCGTTGCTTGACCCAAGGGAAATTGCTGCAGCTCGAGCAGGATCACGCCGCTGTGTTTCCCGCAATATATCTCGAGCGATTGGGGCGGCACTTTTCGATCCGCCACCATGCTCAACGACGACTGAGCAAGCATAACGGGGATTATCAACCGGAGCGTAAGCTACAAACAATCCGTGATCTCTTCGCCTCCATGGCAAATCTTCATTTTTGAAAACGCCTGCCTGGCGTTCGGCCAGAGTTATTCTTCGAACCTGTGCTGTACCAGTTTTTCCTGCCAGCTCCCAACCTTCTTCTTTCAAACGATATTTATATGCGGTTCCCCGGGGATTATTAGACACAGCATCCATCCCCTGATGGATCATACGCATATGTTCTTGTGGAATACCTAGATCTTCAAACTCTCCCACCTCATAGGCAACAGATTTTCCGTCTTCCCTGTATCCTCTCGCTATCCTGGGCATCACTTTTTTACCTCCAGCAGCAATACGGGAAACCATCACAGCCAATTGCAAAGGAGTGGCGAGAACAAACCCTTGTCCAATAGAGGTGACAAGCGTCTCTCCTCCCTGCCAGGGCTCGCCAATATTTGCAAGTTTCCACGCTTTTGTCGGGATTACTCCGGATCTCTCGCCGGGCAAATCAATATCCACTTTATTTCCAAGCCCGAGCTTGTTGGCCATCTCGGCAATTTTATCGACACCAACTCTTCGGGCAATGTCATAAAAATAAACATCACAAGAATGTTGCAAACCCTCGATCATATTTACGCGTCCATGCCCCCCACGCTTCCAGCAATGAAAACGTGCATTTCCGAGTCTCATAAATCCTGGACAAAAAGCAGTATGGCTAAACGCCCCAATCCCTTCTTTCATTGCAGCAAGGGCAACGACCATCTTAAAGGTCGATCCTGGAGCATAGGTCCCGGAAATTGCCTTATTGGAGAGAGGGGTAAGCGGATTATTGATCAAGCTATTCCACTGCTTATTACTCAACCCCAGATTAAAGGCGCTAGGGTCATAGGAGGGAACAGATCCCATCGCGAGAACATCACCGTTTTTGATGTCAATCACCACACTCGCCGCAGACTGCTCACTCATCAGACGTTGTTGAACGAAGGTCTGAAGTCCCGCATCAACCGTCAGAATCATTTCACGGCCACTACCGCCTTCGTTACGGGCCAGTTCCCGGATAACGCGACCATAGGCATTAACCTCAAATTCGCTCGTCCCTGCCTGCCCGCGCATATCTTTATCGTGATATTTTTCAACACCACTTTTACCTATCCTAAAACCAGGCAACTCAAGCAGGGGATCTCCCGTCAACTCCCGCTCCGAAACGGAAGCAACATATCCGAGAATATGAGACATATCAGCAGCATAAGGGTAAAATCGAGTTTCTCCGACCTCGATACTCGCACCGGGGAGATCCGCTAAATTTACTTCAATACTGCTGACTTGATCCCAACTTAAATTATCTTTGACCGTTACTGGTACAAAGGCTCTTTTCCGTTTTACATCGCGTAAAATACGTTTGTAATCATGCTCTGAAAGCTTAATCAGTTTCGAAAGGGCATCCAGAGTTGCCACCAGATCAGGTGTTTGCTCTTTCACAACGACCACGCGGAAATTTTGCTGATTATTTGCTAGTTCCAGGCCAAACCGATCAAGAATTTTACCTCGCCTGGGGGGGAGTAGCCTCAGATTAACCCGATTATCTTCAGCAAGGGTTATGTACTTCTCAGCCTCAATCACTTGGAGGTAATACATCCGGGCAACCAAAGTAGAAAGGAGCGCTGCCTTACCGCAAGTAAGCATCAACACCCTACGGGTAAATCCCTTATGACGGTCCTGATCTTCGTGAACCATCGGCATACGTAAGAATTCCTAACTTTTTAGAAGTGACCGCTGTATCAAGGAAAATATCCATGAAAATGCAGGGTAGACAGCAACTGTGGTTAAATTTTGAAAGAGTACCGGCCTAAAATCAGGTGTACCAGATTCCAACAAATATATTAGAATCCATTTTAACGTAAAAGCCAGACTAGAGAGAGTGAAAAAACTTACCCAAAGTACAGAAAAGGATGTGCTTGCCAAAAATTTACGTTGGCCATTCAGCGCTAAACAAAAAAGAAGTAAGATAAAGGGGCCAATGCCCAATAAAATACCCGTAAGTAAATCGTGAACGAACGCAAGACCAAAGACGGCCCATATTGGCATCAAATCCGGTCGATATAGAGTCCAGTAGAACACCGAGATCAAGAGTACAGACGGGATGACCTCTGACAAATTCGGGATTTGTAAGGGAACTAGGAAGGTTATCATTAAGAGAAGAGTAATTGTAAAAGGACAAGCCGTACGGGCTAACCCATCAATGCGTTGCCAAAAAGTTGGGTTCACTGCAAGCCCTCGGCCCCACTATCCGAGTACAATACATCCAAATTCTGACTCACGGCATAATCTTCTAATCTCAAGAACTCAATGTCGCTCCAATCTGTGTAGGGGCGAATTTTGAGAGATGTTTCGCTGAGAGAATGCACAACCCCAACAGGAAGTCCTGGTACAAACCCGCCGCCCTGACCAGAAGTATAAACAATATCCCCCAGTTTAACGGCAGCGTCTTGATCCAGATACAATAGCGACGGGGAAGGAGAATTATCACCGACCATAACAGCGCGATAGCGCTCGCTCCCGACAAATACAGGTACTCGGCTACTAATATCAGAGATAAGAACGACCCGGGCAGAATGCCGACCGACTTCTGCCACGCGACCAGCCAATCCTAGGCCTGTTAACGCAGCCTGACCTTTTGTAATTCCATCTAAGCTGCCGACATTAACAATAACAGAGCGAACAAAAGCTCCGCCTTGGTCCGCAATAACTCTCGCCGTTGTCACATTAGGTTTTACTTCAGATGACAGGTTTAACATTCCACGAAGGGAAGCATTTTCACCCTGAAGTTTCGCTGCTGTAATCTGCCAGCGACGAAGGTTTTCATTTTGGCGTCTTAGTTCTTCGTTTTCAGACTTGAGGGCAACATAATTTTGAGCTGTTTCAATAGTATCACTGATAACCACAACGGGCCTGTTAGCCATTTCCAGCAAAGGAGTGACACTATCCACAGCAGCAGTACGCACACGTTCAATGGCTATATTTTCTGTTTTTGCAAGAATTATCAAGGTGATAGCGAAAACAAGCAGGACGGCATAAGCAGAACCCTGAAGCCACGCCTGCACAGGCGTAGTCATATGACTGATGGCTCCGAACTTTTTACTCACGACTTGCTCCTAATAATCAGCAACTCTAACTTACTCGCGTGCAAACCCTTGAATCTACTCTAGATACTATATCACAAAAGGTTAAACAAAACCTTTCAATACACCACCTATGAGTATCAAGGGCTGTAAGTCTAAAACTTAGTACATCTGTATGAGGACATGCTGGAGAGTTTTCCAGTCTTCCAGACAGCGGCCAGTCCCCATAGCCACACAGCTCAGAGGGTCATCAGCAATTGAGACTGGCAAACCTGTTGAAGCACGCAGTACGTAATCCAGATTACGCAGCAAACCGCCACCGCCAGTCAAAACAATTCCCTTATCAACGATATCTGCCGCCAATTCAGGAGCCGTATGTTCTAGAGCAACCTTTACGGCCTCAACAATACCACCGACAGGTTCAGCAAGAGATTCTGCGATCTGACGCTCAGAGATTATAAGTTCTTTTGGAATGCCGTTCATCAAATCACGGCCTTTGATCTCCATGGTCATGCCTTCGCCATCTTCTGGAGGGCAGGCCGAACCTATCTCTTTCTTAATCCGCTCAGCAGAGGCTTCACCGACCAAAAGGTTATGATTACGACGAATATAAGCAATAATAGCCTCATCCATCTTATCACCGCCAATGCGGACAGACCGGGAATAAACAATCCCGCCCAAGGACAACACAGCAACTTCCGTCGTGCCGCCACCGATATCAACAACCATCGAACCCGTAGGCTCTGTAACAGGGAGACCGGCACCAATCGCGGCAGCCATTGGCTCTTCAACCAGGTGAACTTCACGAGCGCCGGCAGATTCCGCAGATTCCTGAATAGCTCTACGCTCAACAGCGGTCGATCCAAAGGGAACACAAACAACAATGCGAGGGCGGGCAAAAGAGCGACGACCGTGAACTTTATGAATAAAGTGTTTGATCATTTCTTCCGCGACATCAAAGTCAGCGATCACGCCATCACGCAATGGTCGAATTGCCTGGATGTTACCCGGAGTACGACCGAGCATTAATTTTGCTTCGTCACCAACAGCAAGAACTTGCCTCTTGCCCTTTTTTTCTCCGATTGCAACAACGGAAGGTTCATTGAGGACAATGCCTCGTCCCTTCACATATACCAAAGTGTTGGCGGTACCGAGATCAATGGCCATATCGGTAGAAAACATGCCAAACAAAGAGACCATGAATTAGCTATCCCTAATTTTCAAACGTCATATACGTATTTATGCAAGGGATACCCTCACAAAAACATTCTTGCAAGGCAGTGCCCTGTTATATCTGGAGAAAGTCACAAAAATCCCCCCTCGAAACAGAAAGTCCCGATGGGTGCGTACAATAACACTTTTCACATTTTGTGAAAGCTCGAAAATCGCAGTTTGGTTACACTTTCGCGATTTAGTTGTTATCGACCCCCTTGCACCTCTCCCCTTGTGGAAACCATGGTGCAGAAAAACAGATTTAAAGATGGTTAACAAAACACAGTAATACTTAAAAAAATCAATTTTTTAGCGCTCATCGCCCAAGCTAGGCTTTAATCGGCCTCTTTATCCGTTCCTATTTTTCAACAGATCTTTTACAAACTTAAATTTACATGATTTTTCATTTACCTACCTTTCCCGAAAACCAATCCACAGCTTCAAGCTTTACCGGGCAATATGGGCAAATAACCAAGGGTGGAGTATTTTGCTTAGCATAGGCATTATCGGCCAAGTCAGGAGTATCGACAAAATAATAACGATCATCAAAACCTGAAGCATTTGAGGTAAGTGACCAATAAGGGGCTTACTAAACGTCAAAAGAAGAACAAGCATAGGATAGACAGCAATAACACTCATCAGCACTCTCTTCCAAACGGGAGGCATTACTGGTTCTGATCCTGCCTTATGGTCAACCCAGATTTCAAGCGCCAAAGCTTTGGCGCTGTGCTCAGCCTCGCCAGCGACAGCATATATCTTTTCGAGGATCACCTTGATTTTAGGATCTTTCTTCCACTTGGAAAACGACTGATCACTATCTACCCTGAGCACAACCGTGTATTCCATCAAATGTAACCTTGTGTGGCGAATAACATCGACTGAAACAAAATCTGGCTGCTGCTGAAACAATTGATGAAGCTCAGCAACCAATCCTTCATATTCAACTTGATGAGCAAC
Source organism: Rhodospirillales bacterium 47_12_T64 (assembly GCA_002162915.1). Classification (GTDB taxonomy): domain Bacteria; phylum Pseudomonadota; class Alphaproteobacteria; order Kiloniellales; family Kiloniellaceae; genus Kiloniella. The sequence goes on along the minus strand of MABB01000110.1, from coordinate 26,834 downwards.
AGGAATATGATCTGTCAAAGTTATGGTGACAGGCTTTGTTTGCAAGGAAATTGAGCTCATCAGATTGCCTCTATGTGTTGAGTAATACATGGATTTAATAATCTACCGAACGCCATGATCTGCGCAGGCAGTTCAAATGCTATAGTTCACCCACGCAGATATACTTCCTTTTGCCTTATCAGGCTTCCCTTTGGGCTTGTCCTGCCAGAAAGCTTTCATAAACCAATCCATAGGAAGTGTACTCTCCAAGAACACCACCAAGTGGATATCCAAGCTCTGAACGCCAGTCGTGCATAACTTCGGCGAGAACAGATCCCCAGGTCGTGACCTTGACGCCTGCCTGACTTAATCGGTGCATCGTCGCATCCCGGGTAACCGTATCCCAAGTTCCCGAAGCATCGATCACAGCATAAACATCATAACCCTCTGCCACAGCAGATAGCGCAGGAAACAGAAGACAAACATCTGTCACTATTCCGGCCATAATAATTTTCTTGCGCCCAGTTGCCTCAATGGCCCCTTTAAATTCTGGCGCATCCCACGCATTAATCTCTCCTGCGCGATTGATAATCTGATTACCGAGGGTCGCGGTTATATCAGATAGAACCGGACCATTTGGTCCCTCAGGCATACTTGCGGTAACAACAGTGGGCATTCCAGCTGTCTTTGCCATTTTGACAAGCCCGTTAATGTTTTTACGAAGAGTTTCCGGAGGGAGATCGCGGCAACTTGCAAGAAGTCCTGTCTGATGATCGATCATCGCGAGAACTGCATTGTCAGGGCTAAGGAATTCAGAAAATTTGATATCAGTCATTGTCCGGTCCTATCGTTATTGGTTGAGAATCATGAAAATTAATTAGGAAGAGCGAATGATGATCAGTTGGGAGGCAAATTCCGCTTCAAAGTGCACATCTGCCCCACGAAACAGGTCGCCATCTTTAAATTTCTGCTCGTTGTCTCTACCTGTGCCTTTGGATAAGTAGGCCAGATACGTCCCTGTCAGATCGACAGCTTGACCCGGATTCAACATGACAACGTCTATTCTGGTTTCCGCAGGGAAGCTTTTTGTTTGCCCCTCAATCCCACCATAAATACGTGTCGTCTCTCCCCATTTTGGGCTGAATTTTTTATAAGCTGCAGCCTGTCCGGCTGTTTCTGGTGTAACCCATAACTGAAGCATTCTGTTATAAGTCTCATCCGGATTTACTTCGTTATGAGAGAACCCTTCGCCACCAGCGCGTTGCACCTGTGCTTCATGTTCCTCAAGAGAACCACCATGTTCCAGTGAACCTTCATGCGCAATGCGGCCTTCGACCATAATGGAGATAACATCGATCTCCTTGTGTGGATGCATCGTTGTTTCACCCTTGGGCTGAAAACGGGCATCAGCCAGGTAAACAAAATTACCAATTCCATCCCAGGTTCCCGCGCTAGTATTACTACCCCAAAGAGCACGGGACATTACCAGGCGATGCTCCCTTAGCCCTGCAAATCCCCCTTCATGAAGAGTAGCTTTGTTTAAGACACTAACCTCTGAATTACTCATATTCTTGTTCCTTCAAAAAGCGTTGCGATAAAATGGTTGCCTTTCGTAGTTACAATATGGAATTGTTCCCTCATTGGTTCAATTATGTGATTTTTCAAAACAGAGTTCTACCTATGGAACAATCAAAACGTGACTTAAATGACATGGCTGTTTTCGCCGAGATCGTTACTTCTAACGGTATTTCCGTTGCGGCAGATCGACTGGGGTTGCCAAAATCTAATGTAAGCCGGCGCCTTGCACGATTAGAAAGACATCTTGGCGTACGATTGCTCGAGCGCAATACACGCAGTAATCGATTGACGTCTATCGGTCAGGGATATGCCGATTATTGTCGGCGAATGGTCGAAGAAGCTGAAGCTGCCGATAATTATATTTTTAACAGCCTTGATACGCCAAGTGGTGAACTTCGTATTTCTGCGTCCGTACTCGTTGGACAACAAGTTATTGCACCCGCCCTACCCGACTACATTGAACAGTATCCAAACGTTACGGTGTCTCTCAGCTTAACCAATCAACGGGTAAATCTTATTGAAGACGGATTTGATCTTGCTTTTCGTATTGGAAAAAATGAGGACTCTGGTTTAATTTCACAAGCCTTGAATATCTTCAAAATGCGTTTATATGCCAGCCCAAAGTACCTGGAAGAGCGCGGAACGCTCTCGTCCCCCAATGACCTCACAGATCACAGTTGCCTCGTTATGACCGATATGGGGCAACCAGAATCCTGGCAGCTATCCAATGGAACAGACAACGTAAATTTGAAAATTGAACCTGCGGCCGCTTTAAATGATTTCACAGTGTTAAAAAAATTGGCGCTTAAAGGTGCCGGAATTGCTCTGTTACCGGAATATGCTGTTTATCAAGAACTGGAAAACAAAACATTACAATGCGTCTTTATCGATTGGTACGGACCAGTGACTGAACTGACGGCAATATACCCCAGTCGTCGCGGGGCGACATCCAAGCTCCGTGCCTTCGTTGAATGTGTAAAAGATTACCTTGCCCAGAATTCTTAAAACCACACCCTCTTGAAACACAACAAAGCCCGCCGAAACGACGGGCTTTGTTTAAAGTAATCAGTGCCCAGAGGGACACTTATAACACTGAAAAGAGCTTAGTTCTTTTCTTTATCAACCAGCTTATTCGCGCCAATCCAAGGCATCATCGCACGAAGACGTGTGCCAACTTCTTCAATTTCGTGCTCTGCGTTAAGACCACGTGTCGCTTTCAGCTCTGGCTGACCAGCTTTATAATCAAGTACAAACTTCTGGACAAAACGACCCGTCTGAATGTCAGCAAGAACCCGCTTCATCTCAGCTTTGGTTTCAGAAGTGATGATCCGTGGACCCGTTACATAGTCACCAAACTCAGCTGTATTTGAGATAGAATAACGCATGTTGGCCATACCGCCTTCATACATCAGATCAACGATCAACTTCACTTCGTGCAAGCACTCAAAGTAAGCCATTTCAGGTGCGTAACCAGCTTCAGTCAGCGTTTCGAACCCAGCTTTGATCAGCTCACAAAGACCGCCACAAAGAACAACCTGCTCACCAAAGAGGTCAGTTTCACATTCTTCACGGAATGTGGTTTCGATCACACCAGAGCGACCGCCACCGATAGCAGAAGCATAGGAAAGAGCGATTTCCTGAGCGTTACCAGAAGCATTCTGATGAACAGCGATCAGACACGGAACACCACCACCTTTGAGGTATTCGCTACGTACTGTGTGACCAGGACCTTTTGGAGCAATCATGAACACATCAAGATCAGCACGAGGCTCAATCAACTTGAAGTGAACGTTCAAGCCGTGAGCGAAAACAATTGCGGCACCTTCTTTGAGGTTATCAGCCAGATCAGCAGCATAGAGCTCAGCCTGATTTTCATCAGGAGTCAAAATCATAACAACGTCTGCCCATGCAGCAGCTTCAGCCGGGTTCATCACCTTGAAGCCTGCAGCTTCTGCTTTTGCAACAGAACTGGAACTTGGACGCAGAGCGACACGAACGTCACTTACACCACTGTCTTTAAGGTTGTTAGCATGGGCGTGACCCTGGCTACCGTAACCTACGATTACAACCTTCTTACCTTTAATCAGATTTACATCTGCATCACGGTCATAATAGACGCGCATAGCTTATTCCTTCCTTAGGGTAGCTGTTACCAGCCATATCAAATAGAAAATCTCGTGGGTTGCGATCACCTAGAGCGCTTTTGGCCCGCGGGAGATAGCAACAACACCCGTACGACTGACATCAATCAGTCCGAGGGGTTGCATTAAATCAACAAACACATCCAGTTTGTCACTCTTACCTGTCATTTCAAAGACAAAGTGATCATGACTGGAATCAACAACTCGGGCACGGAAGATATCCGCAATCCTGAGCGCTTCAACACGTTTATCACCTGCACCCGCAACCTTGATAAGAGCAAGCTCTCTTTCGACAGAGGTTCCCTCAACAGTCAAGTCGCGAACACGGTGAACCGGAACAAGGCGAGCCAACTGGGCTTTTATCTGTTCCAGAATCTGTGCCGTACCAGAAGTTACAACGGTGATACGAGAGAGGCCATGTGAGACATCGACCTCTGTTACCGTTAAACTTTCAATATTATATCCTCGGCCTGAAAAGAGACCGATAACCCGGGCAAGTACGCCGGGTTCGTTATCTACGAGTACCGCAATTGTGCGGCTTTCGATGTGGGTTTCCATTGGCGCCATGGGACGCAATTCCTGACTTTGTTTAAATCAATAGCTAATCGATCATGTTTTGCGAACTATGTATCGATTTGTTTGTTCCTACAAGATCAAACGAGAACCATTCCCTCTTCGGAAATAGGTTTCGCAGCGAGATCCTCTGGGCCAAGAAGCATTTCATAATGCGCAGCCCCGGACGGGATCATCGGATAGCAGTTCTCTTCCTTCGTCACCTGACAATCGAACAGAACAGGGTGTGGACAGTCAATCATTTCTTGAATCATACGATCCAGATCTTCTGCTTTTTCACAGCGCATACCAACAATACCAAACGATTCCGCGAGTTTCACAAAATCCGGCAAGGAATCCGAATAACTTTCAGAATGACGATTACCGTGCAGGAGTTGTTGCCATTGACGGACCATACCCATCCACTGATTGTTCACGATAAATATTTTCACAGGTAAATTATACTGGGAAATTGTCCCAAGTTCCTGCATGTTCATCATGAAAGAGGCTTCGCCAGAAACATCAACAACCAAGTCTTCCGGATGCGCGATCTGTGCACCAACCGCAGCTGGCAATCCATAGCCCATCGTACCCAAACCACCAGAAGTCATCCACTTTTTGGGTTCATCGAAATGGAAATACTGAGCCGCCCACATCTGATGCTGGCCGACCTCCGTTGTAACATAAGGCTTGCGATCTTTCGTCAATTCATAAAGACGTTTAATCGCGTGTTGAGGTTTGATCTCTGAACCGTCTTGAGAATACCCAAGACAATCTTTGGAGCGCCATTCTTCAATCCTCTTCCACCACGACTTTGCGGATTGGGCATCGAGAGAATGTTTTTTTGCTTTCCAGATCTGAAGCATTTTTTCAAGAATTCGTTCAGCATCACCGACAATAGGAATATCTACCATGACGTTCTTGTTAATTGAACTGGCATCAATATCGATATGAATTTTTGTAGAATCCGGAGAGAATTGATCAATGACACCGGTAATGCGATCATCAAACCGAGCGCCGACGTTCACCATGACATCACAGTTATACATGCAAAGATTTGCTTCGTAAGTTCCATGCATGCCGAGCATACCGACAAACTGCTTATCAGTTCCAGGATACGCGCCCAAGCCCATCAAGGTGGTTGTGCAAGGCGCTCCGGTCAGGCGAACAAATTCAGTTAACAGCTCAGAAGCACGGTTGCCAGAATTAATGACACCGCCGCCTACATAAAAAATCGGACGCTTGGCCTTTGAAAGAGCTTCAACGGCCTGTTCAATGTGTTCACTCTCACCATCAACTTTGGGACGATAACTTCTATGTTTAACATCTTCCGGGACTAAGTAGGTTTCGCTCTTGCCTTGCTGAACATCCTTGGGAAGGTCAATGACAACCGGCCCCGGTCGACCATTCTGGGCCACATAAAAGGCTTCGTGCATGGTGCGAGAAAGATTTTCAATATCGCGAACAAGGTAATTATGTTTGGTACAAGGACGTGTAATGCCCGTTGTATCCGCTTCTTGAAAAGCGTCATTGCCAATCAGATGTGTCGGAACCTGTCCGGTGAGACAAATCAAAGGAATAGAGTCCATAAGGGCATCCGTTAACCCTGTGACAGCGTTTGTTGCGCCAGGTCCAGAAGTCACGAGTACGACGCCGACCTTACCGGTAGATCTAGCATATCCTTCAGCCGCGTGCACCGCGCCACCTTCTTGTCGAACAAGTATATGTTTAATATCGTTCTGTTGGAAAATAGCATCATAAATGGGGAGCACTGCGCCGCCAGGATAGCCAAACACGGTGTCCACACCCTGGTCTTTCAGGGCTTTGATCACTATTTCCGCGCCGGTAAACTGTTCGGTCGCCATTGTATTTATTCCTCTCAAACTACTGGCTTTTAAATGATAAGCAATCCTATCCCCGATGCCTGTAACAAGAAAAGGGGCAAAAGGCCAACAATCATCGGCCTAACATTTAGGTTGCGAGCGCGAAAACTAGCCTCTTAACATGAAAGGGTCAAGCCGCTTTGGCGAATAAAAGTAAAAAAATCACCCCTTAATCTTTCCGAATATTTCGCGTTCACGATATTTGCGTCACTATATTGTGTTCTAATCCAGGTCATTTGCCTCTTCGCATATCGTCGCGTATTTTGCTGCGCTCGCGAAATAGCCTCGTCTAATGCCACATCTCCAGCTAAATATTCGGCTAATTCCGGCACTCCAAGTGCTTTCATAATAGGAAGAGAAGAATCAAAGGCCAATTCAAGTAAATTCTCAACTTCCTTTAACGCCCCCAGGTCCAGCATAACTTGAAACCGCTTATTACAATTATCGTAGAGCTCTTCTCTGGGAGGTATCATTGCGAAACGGATAAAATCAACGTTAGGCACAAGACCTTGAGCCTCTTTTTGCCACTCAAGCATCGATTTACCAGTGTGAGTGATAACTTCCCATGCCCGGATTAACCGCTGGCTGTCTCCCGCATGAAGTCGACTAGCTGTTTCCGGATCGCTCTCAGCAAGCTTTTGCTTAAAGACTTCTCCACCAAGCTGTTCCAACAGTTCTTGCCCTTGGCGCCTCACTTCCGCTGGTATGTCAGGAATGTTTGCAATTCCCTTTTCTAATGCCCGGATATACAGACCTGTCCCCCCGACAAGAATCGGTACGCGGCCGCGATTATGAACCTTTTCGATCTCCTCCAATGCCAGATTTCGCCACTGTTCAGCCGAACAACGTACTGACCCAGACATTGTTCCATATAACTGATGAGGAACTTTGCTCAAATCATCCTTGGCTGGCCTTGCGGTTAAAACATCAAGCTCGCGGTAGATCTGCATAGAATCAGCATTTATGATCTCTCCATCCAAAGCGAGAGCAGCATCGACCCCGAGGGCTGATTTTCCGCTGGCTGTTGGACCAGTAATAACAATGACTTTTGGCTTATCGTTGATCACGTGGGATATCTCTGCTTTAACAATACGTCTTTGCTTCCTACTATATCGCAACCCTGCAAGCCACAAAAACAATTCAATACTAGAGGACAACATCCCATGCGCTTCGTCGCCACCCTGGTTGCCCCCACCTCAAGCTCCCTTCTCGATTACGCAACTGTACAGTCCATATCATCTTGCCTTGAAACACATGGTGCTTCTCTCGGTGCAGAAGACTGGCTGGCTGAAAATGAAGCCTGCGACATATTCTTTTCCGAACTAGATTTCGAAGAAGCCAAAGATCTTATTCGAAATGAATTGGCTGCAGCAAAAATTGATTTTGCGGTTCAAGAGACATCAGGGCGCCGCAAAAAATTACTCGTCGCCGACATGGAATCTACCATCATTGGTCAGGAAATGATTGATGAGTTGGCCTTGCGACACGGGATAGGGGATGAGATCGCACTCATCACAGAAAAATCCATGCGCGGTGAACTCAATTTTGAGCAATCCCTTCGAGAACGCGTGGCTCTTCTAAAGGGGATTGAAGCAAAAGAACTCGAGGCAATATCAAGCCTTATGGTCCTAAATTCAGGTGCTGACACTCTTGTGAAAACCATGCGCAAGCACGGCGCTTATACCGCCTTGGTTTCCGGTGGCTTTACCTATTTCACATCACAGATTAGAGATATCTGCGACTTCAACGAAGACCGGGCAAATATCCTGGAAATCCAATCCGGTCTCCTCTCAGGGAACGTAGGCGAACCGATACTTGGCAGAGAGGCCAAACTTGAAGCAACAAAAGAGCTCATCAAACAGCTAGGCATCACACTTTCAGATGTATGTGCCGTGGGCGACGGCGCAAACGATCTGGACATGCTTTCTGCCGTTGGTATGGGTGTTGGCTATCACGCCAAACCGATCGTTAAAGAAACCGCCGCTTTTCAAGTTGAGCACACAGACCATTTAGCACTGTTATTCTACCAGGGTTATCGCCGTAAGGATTTTTCCTGATACGTCATCTGATAAACAAGAAATACGTATAAAAAAAGGGCGCTCGATTTGAGCGCCCCTTTTAAATTCAGCTTTTCAGATACTCTATGAGGTCAGCTTTATAGCGACCCATGAATACTCGCCTTGTTTAAAAACAAGGAGTGTTACAACGCGGAAGCCAGCTTCTTTTGCTTTACCAACCAGAGAAGCAACCTGTCCCGGGTCGGTAACTTCTTCCTGATCCACTTCAACAATGATGTCACCAGGACGGAGGCTTTTTTGAGCCGCGCTGCTGTTCGGCACAACGTCTGTGATGATAACACCATTTACGCTGTCATTAACGGCAAACTGTTTACGTGTTTCACTGTCCAGCTTTCCAAGATAAAGGCCAAGATCAGCAACCTTACTTGGTTTATTTTTTGCCTTCTTTGGCTTTTCAGGCGCAACAGCCGCGACGACTTCATCGGGCAATTGTCCCAAATCAACAGAGACTGTTTCCTTCTTACCCTTACGCCACACGACAACATCAACTTCGCGTCCAATAGAAGTCTCGGCAACCATTCTTGGAAGTTTGCGCATCTCGGGAACTTTGCGGCCATTGAACTCGAGGATGACATCGCCAACCTTGACCCCGGCCTTCTCGGCTGGACCACCCTTAGAAACGGATGAAACGAGTGCACCACTTGGTTCGTCCAGACGCAGACCTTCGGCCAGTTCTTCGGTGACAGTCTGGATTTGAACACCTAACCAACCGCGTTTGACTTCACCATTTTTCTGAAGCTGCTCGATAACGTGTTCAGCCATAACAGATGGAATGGAAAAACCAATTCCAACCGAACCACCAGAAGGTGAATAGATCGCAGAGTTTACACCGATGACTTTGCCGTCCATGTTAAACAGTGGTCCGCCAGAGTTCCCACGATTTATCGCAGCATCTGTTTGGATAAAGCTATCGTATGGGCCCGATCCAATATCACGAGAGTGGGCAGAGATAATCCCTGCAGATACCGAACCACCAAGTCCAAAGGGATTACCAATTGCGAGGACCCAGTCACCGATACGGGATTCATCAGAACGTCCCCAGCTCGTTGCTGGCAACTTCATATCCGTCTCAACTTTAAGCAGAGCCAGATCTGTTTTTTCATCAGTGCCAATAATCTTGGCTTCGAGGACAGTACCGTCTTGTAACCGAACGGCAACCTCGTCCGCGCCTTCGATCACATGATGGTTCGTTACAATAAGACCATTTGAATCAATGATAAAGCCGGAGCCTTGAGCACCACCACGACGAGGTTGTTGGGGCTGACGCCCACCGCCACGACGTTCAAAAAAATCACGGAAGAACTCTTCGAAGTTCTCGCCTTGCGGCACCTGAGGTTGTCTTTCTGGCTCTTCACTTGGTTCAATTGTTTGTGAAGTAATGACATTCACCACAGTTGGGAGCAATTCTTCGGCCAGATCTGCAAAACTATCAGGTGCCGAGCGCGCCTTAGCAGCCAGTGCCATAGACATAATGCCAACTACGACGGCCATACCAATCAACCACTGCTGAACCACTTGCCTTGCAGGCAATGTCTGGGCCAAAGCCGCAATACGACTGTGTCTTTGATCCGCTCTTTTTTTCATTCGCGTATTCTCCGGTAATCTTTTCGCTCGAAAGCGGTCATCTATAACTTATGGTCTACTCGACTGGGTTCAAGTGAGCCTGTTTATGAAGATGGGTGATGAAATGGGCATAAATGTGACTTATGCGTGACATTTCATCCTTATTGGTCATCCCATTGAATAACTCAATAAGGTTAAACCACCCTCAACAACCAGACAAAAAACACGCCAAAGCTTGCACAGGCCAGTCCGCCAACTCTCAAGGACGCATGTGGTATCTCAGTCATCATTTCCAGCAACTGCCTTAACCTGTGAGGGAAGAGTGATAACAAAATACCTTCGATCACAAGCACCATTGCCAAAGCAGTAAAAAATTCAATCATGCCAACCACACAAAGTATATTTCTCAGTAAATCAAAATAGCACAAAAAAAGACGGTGACACCAGTAAAGGCGTCACCGTCCTATATAGTAAGCCCTCGCTATTAATTAGCAGACTTGGCTTTAGAAGGATTGGGTCCAGAGAAGAATTCAAAGAACTCGCTATCTGGAGAAATAACCATATAGGTCCCTTTAGTCGCCAAAGCCGCTTCATAGGCTTGCATTGAGCGATAGAACTTAAAGAACTCAGGGTCCTGCCCGTAAGCATCGTTAAGGATTTTGGTTAAAGCCGCATCGCCTTGACCACGAAGAATTTCGGATTCTTTCGTGGCCTCAGCAGTTAAAACAGTCACTTCTCTATCTGCTGTTGACTGGATACGCTGCGCAAGCTCAAAGCCCTGAGCACGAAATTCAGCAGCTTCTCTTTCACGTTCAGTTTTCATACGCGCAAAAACCGCCTGGCTGGTTTCATTTGGTAAGTCTGCACGACGGATACGAATATCAACGACATCGATACCAAAGCGCGCCGCCTGCCCATTCACATGTTTGAGAACTTTTGCCATAAACACGTCACGCTCAGGAGAAAGAACGGTACTCAGGGTAACCTTACCCAATTCGCCACGAAGACCAGCATTAACAATCGTCCCAAGACGAGCACGGGCGCCATCTTCAGAACGAACCGTTTTAAAGAACTGCAAAGGATCTTTGATCCGATACCGCGCAAAACTATCAACCAAGAGAGGTTTCTGATCGGAAAGGATCATACGCTCTACAGGTGGATCAAGATTAAGTACGCGCTTTTCATACTTCTGAACATCTTGCCACGGAAGCTTAAATTGAAGACCAGGCTCGGTAATCGTTACTTGTGGATTACCGAACTGAAGCACCATGGCTTGTTCGCGCTGATCAACGGTGAACAGCATACTACTTACCAAGAATGCGCCAGCGACGATAAGCACGCCAATGATGAGAGTAAATTTATTATTCATAAGACTATCTCCCCCTCTTATTGGCTGTTTTTACGAAGTTGATCAAGCGGCAGATAAGGCACAACGCCTCCCTGCTCTGACCCAAGAATAACCTTATCGGTACTCTTGAAGACCTTCTGCATCGTTTCAAGATACATCCGGCGCTTCGTCACTTCAGGATTTTGTTTATACTCACGAAAAACAGACAGGAAACGATCAGCTTCACCTGTTGCCTCATTAACGAGACGTTCTTTATAAGCTTCTGCTTCCTGGATCTTTCTTTGAGCTTCACCACGCGCACGAGGGATAATATCATTGCGATATTTCTCAGCTTCGTTACGCGCTCTGTCTTTATCCTGCAAAGAACGCTGAACATCATCGAAGGCATCGATCACAGCCGCTGGCGGCTGTACGTTCTGAAGTTGAACTTCGGTGATAAGAATACCCGCTTCATAACCATCCAGAATCGATTGAAGAAGAACACGTGTCTGGCTCTGGATATCATCACGCGCTTCAGTAAGCGCAGGTTGAATATCTGTACGACCTATGATCTCACGCAAAGCTGATTCTGCAGCAATTTTAACCGTAGCTTCCGGATCCCTGATATTGAACAGGTACTGTCCTGGTTCAGAAATCTTCCACTGCAGTGTCAGATTGATATCAATGATGTTCTGATCGCCTGTTAACATCAGGCTTTCTTCGGTCACTGAGCGTTTTTGTACACGACCACCCGCATTCGTTCCACGGAAACCAATGTTGATTTGGTGAATAGTCGTTACTTCTGGCGTCAGAACAGTCTGAATAGGATATGGGTAATGCCAGTTAAGACCTGGCTCGGTCGTCGTAATCCATTTCCCGAACTGCAGAACAACACCCTGTTGGTTTGGCTGGACACGATAAAAACCAGTGCCAAGCCAGAGAAGCAAGACAACGCCGAGGATAAAGATAAATCCTTTACCGCTGAACCCGCCGCCGCCAGGGATCATTTCTCTTACCCGATCCTGACTTTTACGAATCATTTCTTCGATATCTGGTGGACGCTGTCCTCCGCCACCACCATTGCCGCCGCCCCATGGGCCACCGCCGCCAGAACCTTTATTATCCCAAGGCATCTATTTTCCCTGTGTTAAACAATTAGAAGTACAAACAAATTTGTATGAATCTGTCACTAAACGCACCTATTTTACAAGCCCCGTTTCGCAGAAACTGCATATTATGAGCTCGGGTGCGTCATAAAACCCTTATCTTTGCCGTAGACCCTACCATATAAAGCAGGCATAACCAGATACTAACCAGGCAGGAATATAACAAAGAATACCTGCATATATTGTATAAAACATGGGGATTTCAAGGATGAGTCGGGTTACGGAACAACAAATTCTCGATGCTTTAGCAACGGTAATAGAGCCCGAGAGTAAAAAAGACATTGTCAGTCTTGGTATGGTTTCTGGTCTTATTATAAAAGACGGAAATGTTGGTTTCTCTCTCGAGATCAACCCCGCTAAAGCAGACGCTTTTGAGCCCTTACGCAAATTGGCAGAAAAAACGGTTCACGCTCTTCCCGGCGTACTGTCCGTCAGCGCAATTTTGACCGCAGAAAATCAACCCGGCGAAACCAAAACTCCGGCGGCTCCTCAAAAGCCTCAGCCCAGTCCCAAACCAGGGCCAAGCGGCAAGATCGAACTCGACGGTATAAAGCACATTATCGCCATTGCGAGCGGTAAGGGTGGCGTGGGTAAGTCGACAACGGCTATCAACATAGCTCTTTCTCTTGCGAAGAAGGGTTTGAAAATTGGCTTGATGGACGCGGATATCTATGGTCCGTCTCAACCAAGAATGATGGGCATAACAGGTCGCCCCTCTTCCCCGGATGGCAAAACACTTCTGCCCATGGAACGGCATGGCATCAAATGTATGTCAGTCGGCTTTCTTGTTGCCGAAGATACGCCGATGATTTGGCGCGGCCCTATGGTGCAAAGTGCCTTAACCCAGATGCTCCGCGATGTTGTCTGGGGTGAACTTGACCTCTTGATTGTCGACATGCCACCCGGAACAGGCGATGCACAATTGACCATGGCTCAACAGGTGCCGCTAGATGGCGCTGTCATCGTTTCCACCCCACAGGACATTGCTCTGCTTGATGCACGCAAAGGCCTTAACATGTTCCGCAAGGTCGATGTTCCTGTACTTGGCATCATCGAAAACATGAGTGTCTATATTTGCCCTGAGTGCGGGCATGAGGCGCATATCTTTGGCGAACATGGCGCCCGGAACGAAGCCAAAAAACTGGACTGTACGTTCCTTGGTGAAATGCCATTACACATCGACATAAGAACAACCTCTGATGAAGGAGAACCCATTGTTGTTTCTTCTCCCGAGGGTGAACACGCCAAACGTTATGCTGATATCGCCGATGGCGTATGGTCAAGCCTCGCGACCTCAGCAAAACAAGCTCCTACTATTTCTATGGAGTAATCCTGATCGAGACAGAGCAATCAATATTTATCTCATATGATGCAGCACCCCTGGAACTCGTTTCCGGGGGTGCTTTTTTGGTGGCCAGGAATTGGGACATTCAGTGTAGGGTTACAAGATCAATAGCCACGGCTGGATCTTAACTCATGAATATCAGTAATCTCTTACACCTGACGCGACTAAACCAAATATTGATACTTTCGTTTGTTATTGGCCTTTTATTAACCCCATTTCAGTCAAATGCTGAACCCACCTTTGTCGATCTCGAACTCGTGCTCGCGGTTGATGTCTCACACAGCGTCGACGATTACGAGGCCAGCCTGCAAAGACAAGGTTATATCGATGCTCTGCGCGATCCCGAGGTTATTCAATCCATGAGTTCTGGACCAATGGGACGCATCGCAGTTACTTATATCGAATGGGCTGGGCAACAACATCAACGAACTGTTATCGACTGGACTGTGCTCGAAGGGGCATCGAGTGCGAATGCCTTTGCAGACAAGTTAGCAAAAACGTCAATAAGCACCGCGCCATCAACATCAATCAGTCGGGCAATCGATTATTCAATCTACCAGATTTATAATAACGATTTTCTCAGCCAGAGAGCCATAATTGACATATCAGGTGACGGCCCGAACAGTGACGGCAGACACGTGACCCAATCCAGAAACGATGCCATCGCCCTTGGGATCACGATAAATGGACTACCAATACTTTCCTCTCGCCCCAACCCCAATGGGCTCGGCGCGCCTTCCGCGTGGCTCGGGACCTATTATTCCAAGAATGTGATTGGCGGAAAGAATGCCTTTTTGATCGAAGTCTTCGAGTTCGAGACCTTTAGCTCTACTTTAAAGGAGAAGCTCAAACGTGAGATAAAGGGAACCACTGAGGTCTCATTTAATACGAGCCAAACCCCGCCTTATGAACGGATGCTCCAATAAGCCCGAAGCCACACACGATAATATCCAAAAGTTACCTTCAAGCTTTTTTGTTTAGAATAACAAATGCATAACCCGGTGTTCCATCTTCTTGGTCATGCGTTTCCCGGAAGGTTTCAACCCATTGATCAGGATTTGTCTCTGGAAAGAAAGTATCTGCTTCAGGTTCCAGATCCACTTCAGTGATATAAAGACGATCAACAAGCTCAATCGATTGAGCGTAGATTTGAGCCCCGCCGATAATCATCAACTCATCGCCACCCAAACGGCTCACTTCTTTGCGAGAAACATTCAGAGCCTCTTCCAGACTCCGGCAAACTGTTATCCCCTCGGCCGAATAACTTTGATCTCTGGTGATCACAATATTTAAGCGACCAGGTAAAGGGCGACCGATAGATTGAAAGGTCTTTCGCCCCATAATCACCGGCTTGCCCAGAGTTTGAGCTTTGAAGAACTTCAAATCACCAGGGATATGCCAGGGCATGACATTATCTTTGCCAATTGCACGATTTTTTCCGTGGGCAACAATCATTGAAATCGTTGTCATAAACCCTCCTTACCAAATGTTTTTGCCTGAGAATTATCTCTATATTGAGTAGATGAATTGATTAATATACCAAAGCTGCTAGCCAAAGGTGGATATAATATCCTAATATGCCTCGCAGCCATCATTGGCAATGACGGCATCATAATAAGGCAAACATAAAAACGGAAGTTCAAAACCGAATGGCCGAACTTAGCAATAAAACTGGCGGATTTAAACGCCAAACAATCACCGAAGCTGTAGCAGAGGCACTTAGAGAAGAGATTCTTTCCGGACAACAAAAAGAAGGCGCGCAACTTCGTCAAGATGCCATCGCCTCCCGTTTTAACGTCAGCAGAATCCCTGTCCGCGAGGCTTTAAGGCAACTCGAGGCGGAGGGACTTGTTACCTTCTATGCTCATAAAGGTGCCGTCGTATCCGCCCTATCCCGTGCAGAAATTCGCGAACTTTTTGATATCAGACGCTTGCTCGAAGGTGACCTGCTTGCGCGGGCAATCCCTAAAATGCCACAAGAGCTCCTTCAAGACGCAGAAAACATTCTCAATCGCTACGATACCGCGCTGGAAAACGGCGAAGTCGCTTTGTGGGGCGAACTCAACGCAGAGTTTCACCACATACTCTACGTTGCCGCTGATCGCCCCAAAACTCTTGCTATCGTGCAAAATCTTCATAACAATATTGACCGCTACTTACGGATTCAACTCCATAGCGTAGGCGCCCGAAATAAGGCCCGCGATGAACATTGGGATCTACTTAACCAATGCAAGGCTGGTAGAATAGAATCTGCCACACAGCTTCTCGACAACCACATTAAAGCAGGGGGCGATAACCTCATTGATTTCCTTGATGCACAGGAAGCTAAATAGGCCCCTCACTTTCAAATTGACGCGATAAGAAAGCGGTTTGGCCGCTTTTTTATCTATCAATTTCAATTGTATAAAATATGTTGTAGCCAATCCAAGGAAGCAGCGATGAGTAATTCTAGGCCCATAAAAACCGTTGAGATGCACACCGGCGGGGAACCTTTACGTATAATCACAGAAGGTTATCCCGAAATTTGTGGCGATAACATTTTGGAAAAACGCCGCTATGTCCGTGAAAACCTGGATCACCTCAGACACCTCTTGATGTTTGAACCGCGCGGTCATTTTGATATGTACGGTGCTCTCCTCTTATCCCCGAGTAACCCTGAAGCCGACTTTGCTGTACTTTTCCTGCACAACGAGGGTTACAGCACCATGTGCGGCCATGCCATTATTGCTCTCGGTCGCTACGCTGTTGACCAACAACTGGTTCAGGTCTGTGAGCCGATTACCACTGTGAAAATAGAATGCCCCTGCGGGTTAGTCGTGGCCAGCGTGGAAGTTACTAAAGGCAAGAGTGGCAAAGTGTCTTTCTTATCCGTACCCGCCTTTGCCTTTTCAATTGATCAAGAGCTCAATGTTGAAGGTTACGGGTCTATTCAATATGACATCGGCTATGGTGGTGCTTTTTATGCCTTGGTCTCAGCAACCCAACTTGGCCTGGATGTCAAAAGTTCACCATCTCGCGATCTCGTTGACGCAGCCGATGCGATCACAAGCGCTGTGAAGAGTGCAATTAAACTGTCTCACCCGGATTCTGATGATCTGGCTTTTCTATACGGCACCATACTTACGGATGGACGAGATACTTATTCTTCCGATCCCACAGCGAATATATGTGTTTTTGCTGATCGGCAGGTCGATAGAAGCCCTACCGGATCTGGTGTTACAGCACGCATCGCCGTTCAATTTAGCAAGCAAATGATCAAGACAAATCAACCTAGAGTTTTCGAGAGTATAACTGGCAGCCTTTTCACCGCAGAGATCATGGAGAATTTTCCCTTGGATCCCCATGAAACTGTCCGCGTTAAGGTCAGTGGCAAGGCCTATTACCTCGGAGAATCGACTTTTTCATACGAAGAAGGTGACGAGATAGGTAGGGGTTTCTTACTAAAATAGATTATATATCAACACTATACTCTTATTTTTCATAAATTATTTAATTTGCGTTACGAATATTGTATACAGTATCCAATCATATCATATAATGACTATCAACACAGGATATGGCGACAAATAGACGCCTCGTTTACAAAAGGAAATAACGATGAATGTTAACTGGAATGGCGTATACCCGGCCGTAACCACACAGTTTCACGACGATGATACTCTTGATCTCAAGACCACAGCCGAGCAGATCGAAAATCTGATCACTGCTGGCGTAAACGGCTTGATCATGTTGGGCACAGTTGGAGAAAACAACTCCCTCTCCAGAGAAGAAAAACTTCAAGTGTTGAAGCTTGCTCAGGAAGTTTCGAACGGTCGAGTTCCTGTTATTTCCGGTGTCTCCGAATTCACAACTGCCAATGCCTGTGATTATACTAAGGCCTGTGAAACTCAGGGCATTGACGGGCTGATGGTTCTTCCTGCCATGGTTTATAACTCAGACGCGCGCGAAACTATTAATCACTTCAAAACAGTCGCCAAGGCGTCCAATTTGCCAATCATGTGCTACAACAATCCAATCGTATACGGTGTCGACATATCCCCGGAAATGTTTATGGAACTGGCTGATTGTGAAACAATTGTCGCGGTCAAGGAATCATCTGATGATCCGCGTCGGGTAACCGATGTTTTTAACACCTGCGGGGATCGCTTCCTGGTATTCTGTGGTGTTGATGATCTCGTCATGGAATCAGCCGCTCTTGGTGTTGTCGGTTGGGTATCTGGTCTAACTGATGCCTTTCCAGAAGAATCAGTCCGCCTTTGGAAGCTCCTTACCGAGGGTAAGTTTGCTGAAGCGCTTCCTCTTTATCGTTGGTTTACCCCTGTGCTCCATCTTGATACCCACAGTAAGCTGGTTCAATATATCAAACTCGCTCAAGCCATGACCGGCGTAGGAACAGAGAACGTACGCGCCCCTCGCCTTAAACTCATCGGCAAAGAACGTGAACGCGTATCAGCAATCATTCAAAAAACAATCGACACGCGTCCTGCAGCATGAATTTAGCGCTATTTTCTTAGTGCTTATCTACCCCATCCCCGCTGTAGGATAATTGGGTTACCGGGTACCACATCACCCGGTAACCTCTTTTTCATTTTAGGTTCGGCCCGTTCTAGTTTGATATTTGGGCCTGACAAAAACCATGATTAGGCATTACATCTCTGATCATCCCCACTCCAAGGGAGACAAGCAATGAAACAGAATTATATTAACGGCCGTTTTATAGACGGTGCGACCTCACGCGATAACATCAATCCATCTGATACCACTGAAATCGTCGGTGCTTACACTCAAGCCAACGCAGATCAAACCCGTGAAGCTATCGATGTTGCCGACAAGGCATCTGTGGGCTGGGCGCAATCCACACCACAACAACGCTTTGATGTTCTCGACTGTATTGGGACTGAACTTCTCGCACGCAAAACTGAGCTGGGCGAACTTCTGGCCAGAGAAGAAGGCAAAACTCTTGCAGAAGGTATTGGTGAAACCGCTCGTGCCGGGCAGATATTCAAATTCTTTGCTGGAGAAGCTCTCCGCCTAAGCGGAGATAAACTCGCCTCCGTGCGGCCTGGGGTCGAAATTGAAGTGGTTCGCGAGGCCTTAGGTGTCATCGGTATTATCACCCCGTGGAATTTCCCAATTGCCATTCCTGCATGGAAGATTGCCCCGGCTATCTGCTATGGCAACGCAATTGTCTTCAAACCAGCTGATCTGGTTCCCGGGTGTGGCTGGGCTCTTGCCGACATCATCTCTCGTTCCGGGCTACCTGCAGGCGTTTTCAATCTGGTTATGGGGCGAGGATCTGTTGTTGGCGAAGAGATCCTGACAAACCGCAAGGTCAAAGGTGTAACCTTCACCGGTTCAGTCGCAACAGGTCAGCACGTTGCCGCAACTTGTGCTGGGCGCATGGCAAAATTCCAACTTGAAATGGGGGGCAAAAACCCTCTTATCGTACTCGACGATGCTAATCTTGATATTGCAGTGGAAACTGCCGTTCAGGGTGCTTTTTTCTCAACGGGCCAGCGTTGCACCGCATCTTCACGCCTGATCGTAACCGAGGGTGTACACGATCAATTCGTTGCTGCAGTCATAAAACGCCTTGAAAGCCTCAATGTTGACAATGCTCTAACAGACGGTGTCCACATCGGCCCTGTCGTTGATGAAAACCAGCTTGCTCAAGATTTGGACTATATCCGCATTGGTCAGGAAGAAGGTGCCAAACTTGCTTTTGGCGGTGAACAACTTGATCGTTCAACCAAAGGCTTCTATCTCTCCCCCGCTCTTTTCACCGAAACAAACAATTCAATGAGGATCAACCGCGAAGAGATCTTTGGCCCTGTCGCAAGCGTCATTCGGGTTAGCGGGTATGACGAAGCTCTTGCCGTTGCCAACGACACCGAGTTTGGATTGTCATCCGGCATCTGTACTACATCATTAAAATATGCATCTGACTTCAAGCGTAATGCCAAGGCTGGCATGGCAATGGTCAACCTGCCAACCGCGGGCGTGGATTATCATGTCCCATTTGGCGGCTCAAAAGGCTCAAGT
>MABB01000110.1:7032-7170 GCA_002162915.1 Rhodospirillales bacterium 47_12_T64 | reverse complement strand
GTGAGCAAGGCCGCTATGCTGCAGAATTCTTCACGACCGTGAAAACGACCTACATTTTGCCATAACGAATTGGGACATAGCCATCTGGCTACCACTTATACGTTTTTCTGGTACACGTTTTTTTTCTGGAGATCCCGG
>MABB01000110.1:6111-6912 GCA_002162915.1 Rhodospirillales bacterium 47_12_T64 | reverse complement strand
GGTGATGGAGCATCCTGTGGCAATGCGGGTGCAATTGCTGCAACAGAAATCGTTCCCTTTGCGCTTCCGGGACTTTGGAAAGACGTTCCCCGCTGGCTTTTAGATCCTCTTGGTCCTTTAAGTCTTCGGTTATCATATTTGCCGCAATTCCTTCCCTGGCTTTATCTATTTTTGAAATCCAGCAATCAACAAAAGGTCGAAGAAACAACCAAGGTAATGGCCGCTTTTGTTCAGAATGCTTTTGAGGATTACAAACCTTTGCTCGGAAATGCAGGCATCCAAAACCTTCTTAAAAAAGAAGGCTCTCTCGTCGTTTACAAAAGTGAAAGAGGGCGGGCTAAGGATAGTTACTTCTGGGACCTGAGCAAACGAAATGGCGTAGAGTTTAATCTCCTAAACCGAGAAGAGATTCTTGACCGGGAACCTGCTCTTGGGAAACAGGCACATTGCGGCATCTACCAGCCAAACTGGGGTCATTTTGCGAACCCTGCCGAGCTCGTCAAAGGACTTGCAAAAGAATTTAAAAATAGAGGTGGCACACATCTTACGGATGAAGTTGAAGCCTTGGAATACAAAGATAACAAACCAAGGATCGCCCGGACTAAAGAAGGACAGACTCTTGAGTTTGACCATCTCGTAATTGCCGCTGGCGCTTGGTCAGCACGCCTGGCCAAGAAGCTTGGCGATACCTTTATTCTGGATACCGAGCGGGGCTATAATACAACCCTCCCCACACCCGGTGTTGAACTCAACAATATGGTCATGTTTGCCGAGGATAAGTTTGTTGCCACTCCCATGAAT
>MABB01000110.1:0-5959 GCA_002162915.1 Rhodospirillales bacterium 47_12_T64 | reverse complement strand
AACCCCGGACAGTATGCCTGTCATCAGTCCATCGCGACACCATGACAATGTGCACTACGCTTTTGGTCACGGACATCTCGGCATTACTGGTGGGGCAGTAACCGGGCGCGCTGTATCCGATATGATAGAAAAACGCCTCACAAATTTTGATCTGACACCGTTCCATATCAATCGTTTTGACTAACTTTATTATTTGTCCTGAGGAATAACACCGTGGCAAACCATACTTTTTTCTGTGTTGATGCACATACTTGCGGAAACCCTGTTCGCGTTGTTGCTGGTGGAGGTCCCTTATTAAACGGTACTTCGATGTTAGAGCGCCGCGCGCAATTTCTCGAGGAATTCGACTGGATCAGAACAGGCCTTATGTTTGAACCGCGGGGACATGACATCATGTCAGGCAGTATTCTCTATCCGCCCACTCGAGATGATTGCGACATTGGTATTTTGTTTATCGAGACCAGTGGCTGCCTTCCCATGTGCGGGCACGGCACCATCGGAACTGTAACAGTAATGATCGAACGCGGTTTGGTAACACCGAAACAAGAAGGTATTCTACGTCTTGATACACCAGCAGGCCTTGTCATTGCCGATTACAAAATGGATGGTGAATACGTTGAATCTGTGCGCATTAGAAACGTCGCTTCTTTCCTTCATTCTTCAGATCTGGAAATCGAAATTCCAGATTTTGGGAAGTTGCGTTTTGACGTTGCTTATGGTGGTAATTTTTATGCCATCATTGAAGCTCAGGAAAACTATAAAGATCTGAGCGATATAACCCCCGGAGACATTCAGCGGCTCAGCCCGCTTATCCGAAACCTCATCAATGACAAATATGATTTCGTTCACCCAGAAGACGACCGTATCAGAAGATGTTCACACATACAGTGGACAGGGAAGCCAACCCATCCGGGAGCCCACGCAAGAAATGCCGTCTTTTATGGTGACAAAGCCATTGATCGCTCACCCTGTGGCACGGGCACATCCGCAAGAATGGCCCAGCTCGCGGCTCGTGGAGAACTGGATATTGGTAGTGATTTCGTCCATGAGAGCATCATTGGTAGCCTTTTCAAGGGCCGAGTAGAAGACAGTGCTAAAGCTGGTCCGTACGATGCCATTATTCCTTCGATTGAAGGATGGGCCAGAATTCACGGCCTCAACAACATCTTCATCAATGACAGAGATCCCTATGCCAAAGGTTTCTTACTTACTTAAGCTACAATTATTTAAAAGCCACCGCCAAAGACACTTTAAAGATACCGTTGTTAAGCTACTCGCCGTGGTTTTTGGCGTTTCCAGGATATATAAGCAACAAGACCACCGGACAAAAACCCAAAGAGGTGACCTTCAAATGAAATCCCGGCCCTTGGAATAAACAGCGAAAAGATATAGCCGCTGTATAAAACCAAAACGACGACCGCTAACAGTATAGAAGCAAAGTTTCTTTGCCACCATGCTCGGCCAAGCACATAGGCGAATAAACCATACACTACCCCGCTCGCACCAATGTGCATACTGTATCTTCCAGCCAGCCAAACCAGGCCACCGCCGATTACAGCAATTGCACCCGCAACAACCCAAAACCGCCCTTTTCCTTCAAGAGCGACAAAACTTCCCATGATCAGTATGGGGATTGTATTAGAAATAATGTGGACATAACCCGCATGTAAGAAAGGGGAAGTAATAATCCCAAGCAGGCCATGAATGCTCCGAGGCAAAAGCCCGTAATTGTTCAGACTTCCAGAAACCGCCCAATTGAGGAAAAAGACAGCCCACATCAAGCCGACAAATATCAGGACATCACGCACGCGTAGCAAGGCATTCATCAACTATTCCTTTTCGCTCTTAACGAATAGAGATCACCAACGATTTACGCGATCCCACTTTGCAAGTAATTCTCCGTCTGAACTATGCACTTCGTATTGCTCATAAGCTGCCACGGTCATGCAAACATGAATTGGCAGAATTCTCACCCTGCTCCCAACGGGAAGCGTAGCATAAGGCAAGTCTCCACTCACCGAGGCAAGTAAACCGTGTTCTTGATGAACGGACTCAACATATAGTTCTTCAAGCACTTTACCTGTGAGATCACAAACCAAACCATATCCGGTATGAGAAGAAAATTCGCTCGCACTCATATCCTTTGATAGCGCCAAACCACCTGCATCGATTAAAATACGGTTAGCTGCTTTGTTGTGACCGATAACGGATGCCAGAACGGATGCTGCAATTTCATTTGAACGGCAGGCCCCGATAAACATCTGATCAACATCACCAAACATATAAACACCAGGTCGAATTTCGGTCAGGCCTTCGTAGCTCTTTGCAAAAACCGCCGTAGGGGTTGATCCCGCACTTACAATCGGACAGGAATAACCTGCATCTCGTAATCTTTTCGCTGCCTCCACAACAGCCAAACGTTCCTGCTCAGCAATTTCTGTAATCTCTTCAGGGGTTGTATAATGATAGGAGTGTCCCGCATGGGTCAGCACGCCCTCAAGACTAAGACGCTTGGAATTTTTCAGTGCTTTACCAATGGCAATCAGATCTTTTGAATCAGGTAGAACACCACCACGCCTTCCGCCGCTATCGATCTCGATAAGGATTGGAAAAGTGGTCTCCAATCGAAGAGCTTCATCATCAAGTGCCAAAATCACATCAAGGTTATCGGTAATAAGACTGAGCTTAACACCTTTATCCTGAATGCGTTGAGCCTCGGAAAGCTTTGAGGGAACAATTCCGACAGCATAAAGAATGTCGGTAACCCCACCGTTGGCAAAGAAATCAGCCTCGGTAAGGGTTGAGACAGTTATACCGTCAAATCCGCCTTCCGTTGCGAGATGATATGCCTCTATCGCTTTAGCTGTTTTCATATGAGGACGCAGCTTGATACCAGCCTCTTGAACCCTTTCCTGCATAATCTTGCAGTTATGCTCCAAAACATCCTTGTCCAATAACAGGGATGGTGTTCCTAAATTCTCAAATGGCATGCGATTTTCCCTATTTGGTTAGACAGAAACTTTGGCAGCAATATGAGGGTGAGCATCATAACCGCTGATCTCAAAATCTTCGTACCGATAGTCAAAAATGCTCTCTGGCTTCCGGTTGATAACGAGTGTCGGAAGAGTACGTGGCTCACGCAAAAGTTGGGTTTTGGCTTGCTCCAAATGATTGGAATAAAGATGAGTATCACCAAAAGTATGGACAAAGTCTCCCGGCAAAAGGTCGCATTGTTGAGCAATCATACAGGTCAAAAGTGCATAGGAGGCAATATTAAAGGGAACGCCCAAAAATATATCCGCGCTTCTTTGATAGAGCTGACAGGATAACTTTCCATCTGCAACGTAGAACTGAAACATACTGTGACAAGGTGGTAACGCCATATTATCAACCTCGGCAACATTCCAGGCAGAAACAATATGACGACGTGAATCAGGATTGCTTTTAATTTGATGCATAAGATTGGTTATCTGATCGACTGTTCCCCCATCCGGGGCCGGCCAAGAGCGCCACTGATGTCCGTAAACCGGACCAAGATCACCATTTTCATCTGCCCATTCATCCCATATCCGTACCCCATTTTCCTTCAAATACCGGATATTGGTATCCCCTGACAAAAACCAAAGCAATTCATGAACCATCGATTTCAGATGAAGTTTCTTGGTCGTCACGAGGGGAAAGCCCTCAGAGAGATCAAACCGTATTTGGCGCCCGAATACACTGATGGTTCCCGTGCCAGTCCGATCCCCTTTTTCAGTACCGTTTTCAAGAACGTCCTTCATGAGATCAAGGTACTGGCGCATTTGTTTTCCTTCAGTGTTTGAGGAGGTCAGTATTTCAGTGGGCAGAACTCGTGGGCAGAACTCGTAGCAGAATCCATAACTGGCTTTGCGGCGATCATATCACGAGATTAGATGTATCAACCAACCGGGGAGATCACAATTCGAAAGCGCTTCTTTACGGGTAATAATATCTGGCTCGATCACTCTTTTCATATCGACAGCAGAGACATCACCATGTCCATAATCAGGGACAAACCGGATAAGTAAGTTGCGGATATTTCTTTCCTCTAGAGCTTGTTGAGCGATCATTTTTTCCCCAACCAAGGCAATTGCTCTTGCTGTTGCCTCTCAGATGATAAAGCGAACAACAAAGAAAAATCCCGATTTTGCACATCAACACTTGTGAAGTCCTATAGATAGTTACTATATTCAAGGGGTCGGCTTCGGCCGTCTATGGTGCTAAACGGGCTTATGAAATAAGCGTTGTGGACCCGGGGGCGGTACCCGGCGCCTCCACCATTCCCTCACACAAACAGTTTCAGTGTGAGAATTATGGGGGCGAAATAGGATCGACACGCGTGGTAAAGATTTGTTCGGTGCCCGGCATGGTACCGCCGTTATCGGACCATTTGAGTAATTGCAAATGACAATTCTCGTGGGGTTGCTCTCGCTGCTTAATTGCAGTCTGAGCACCGCTTTTAAGTCCTAGGCTTTCACAAGCTTAGGCGGGGTTCGGGAGCACCTGGCAACAGAAGCTCCCACTTTTAATGTCTGCACTCTAGGACTGTGCTAGAATAAGCAGATTGAGAATAAACAATACTCAGGGCGATCAAACGCCCGGAATGACAGCGGTATGTCGGGAAATAACGAAATTTCAGAAAGCGAACTTCGCTACGACCACATGGTCGAAAAAGCTCTCTTGAACGTTGTTCGGGAATCACTCGAATATGCGGCAGAAAATGGCCTGCCCGGCGATCATCATTTCTACATCACCTTTAAGACAGCGCTAGACGACGTGATCATCCCTGATCATCTCAAAGCACGCTATCCTGGTGAGATGACTATAATCCTTCAATACCAATTCTGGGATCTGGAAGTCGGTAAGGAAGGGTTCAGTGTAACCCTCAGTTTCTCAGACGTTCCGGAGCGCATGAGCATTCCATATGCTGCGATTGTTGCCTTTGCAGATCCGTCAGTTCGCTTTGGGCTTCAATTTGATATTACCAATGGTGAAGAGTTTGATGAAGAGCTCGAAGATTTAGAAGACTTACTCGAAGACTTTGACGAAGATGGCTTTGAAGGCAGCGAAACCATCGCGAATGCAGATGTCAGTCCTGAAGAAAGAGCCGCGAAAGAAAAGAAAGCGGAAACAGGCGATAATATCGTTACTCTCGATACTTTCCGGAAAAAATAATTCCGGACTCTATCTGGCTTTATTCGGCAACAACATCAATAAATTTATAGTAATAAAGGCTCGGTTTCTGGGCCTTTATTTATGTCGAATTCACCAAGTTAACTTTCCTTCGCCGAACTTCGCCCCATTGTCATAGGATCCCATTTGACGATCTTTTTCGGCTTTTCCGGTGTTGCAAGAATAGACTCATTATCCTTGCCAACTTGATTGGCGAACTCTTCAAATCGACGACGCATTTCTTTGCGTTCATCCGAATCCATGTCTTGAACGGACTTGCTCGACAAATCTTTCTGGCGAATATCGCTCATGCTCTGTACCGTGGTTCCTGTGGTTCTGTGCATAAATTAGTCGTAACTTGTTAAAAATATACACTAAAGGTTCATGACAATCATCAATTTTTTGGATAATGGTCCCGATAAAGGGAAAGCAACCGTACTCTTTGCTCACGGAGCTGGTGCCGCAATGGATACTGAATTCATGAATACGATTGCTGAAACACTTGGCAAGTTTGACTATTCAGTCCGTCGGTTTGAATTTCCATTTATGAATGAGCGTCGAGAGACAGGCAAAAAAAGACCTCCCGACAGAGCCCCCGTATTACTGGATTTTTGGCAAAAGGTTATTGCCCAACATCCCAATCGCCCTCTATTCCTTATGGGAAAATCACTCGGCGGGCGTATGGCCACGATGGTTGCAGATCAGACAAATATCACAGGCATCGTGTGTCTTGGCTACCCTTTTCATCCACCAGGAAAACCCGAAA
>MABB01000062.1:30514-50967 GCA_002162915.1 Rhodospirillales bacterium 47_12_T64 | reverse complement strand
TTGGCCCGTAAGTCCAAGTGGGGTAGGGCGATGGATATCCATAATGAGTTCTGGATCAACTCCATCCTATCAGGACCTAAGACACACATCGTAAATATGTGGTCGAACACTCTCCACCTAGCTATGAACCCTATTGAAAAGGCTATTGGTGGTGTTGCTGGTGGTGATCTGGCATCTGCCCGTGAAGGCTATGATCAGTTAATTGGCTATGGCTCTTTCTTCGTTGAAGCAGTGCAGACATCATGGGCTGCTCTTCGTAAGGGTGAGAATATCCTTGATGAAGTCACAACCTTTGAAGGGCCTCACCATGCTATCAGCTCTGGGAACACAGGTCTTACCCAGTATGTCAAAGATGCAGATGGCAATCTCACCTTCAATAAAGATGGTCTGGCTACCCAAGCTCCGACAGCAGCGGGTAAGGTAGTTGATGCTGTCGGTACAGTTTCTCGTCTTCCTAGCCGTTTCCTTACGGCAGAGGATGAGTTCTTCAAGCAACTTGCCTATCGTTCAACACTGAAAGCACAGCTTCTCAGGTCAGGGAGATCTCAAGGGCTTCAAGGGAAACAGCTAGCTTCATATGTAAGTGACGAGTTTGATAAGGGTTTCGATCCTAACACTGGACGTGGTCTGGATGCAGCTGCTCTACAGAATGCACGAGAGCTAACTTTCACGAACACTCTGGATTACGGCATCTCGAAAAGCCTTCAGGATCTTGGGAACAAGCACCCTGGCTTCAAGGTGATAATGCCATTTGTTAGAACCCCAGCTAATATCATGCGTCAAACTTGGCGTCGCACACCTCTGATCAACTATGCTCAGAAGCAGTGGCGCGAAGACCTCTTGTCTGGTGATCCTACTCGTGTTGCTAAAGCAAAAGGCAACGTCCTGACAGGAACTATGATGTATTCTGCTGCTGCGTATATGGCCTACAATGGTCAGATCACTGGTGGTGGTCCTGTCGATCCTAAAGCTAAGTCAATCCTCATGGAGACTGGCTGGAGGCCTTACTCGTTCATGACAATGGATGATGATGGTAACAAGAGTTACACTCCTTATCAGAGGATGGACCCGTGGGCGATGTTCTTTGGGCTTGCTGCAGACACGACTGAAATTGTTGGACAGATTGATGAAGCAGAAGCTGATGATCTTGCTATTGGTATCGTCACAGCATTTGCGAACAACATCTCAAATAAGTCTTACATGACTGGCGTGATGAACATCGTGAATGCTCTTCAGTCTCCCAAGAGATACGCTGAAGGTGTGATCAGAAACCAAGCTGCTTCATATGTGCCTAATGCTTTCCGGCAGTATCGACAGGAATCTGACCCTCAGATGCGTGAAGTAAGGTCAGTGCTGGATGCTATTCGTAACTCGATACCTGGCTATTCCAAGGATCTACCTGCTAAACGGTCGTGGATCACTGGAGACCCCGTTCTGTATCCTTCGGGTGAGGGGGAATCTACATTCAATCCTTTTGCATCTAGCAAGGGGAAGAATGACATCGTCCTTCAGGAACTTGCCCAGTTGCAGCACGGGTTCTCACCCCCTGATAAGAAGATAGGGAATGTTGAGCTTACTTCAGAGCAGTTCTCTAGGTTCAGTGAACTTCATGGAACACTGAAAGTTGGTCGTGACAACATGTATCAACGTCTACAGCGTGAGATGCTTAAGTCTGGCTATGACATCAACCGTAACCGTTTTGGTGATGGGGGTGATGTGTACACCAGTCGTCGTTTAATGATTGTCAGTAAAGTCATCGGACAGTACAGGCAGTTGGCAAAGGGGAGGCTCATTCAAGAGTTTCCGGAGCTGGCGAAAGCTATCAAGACTGATACGCTGAACCAAGCAAACACCATGCGTGGGCGGTTGGATAAGATTCTAGAACTCAACAATAACTAAACCATAAATCAACTTCATAACAACCTTGCTTTGACTTACGTTGCGGTGGGGTTTTTCTATGCTCAAAACAATACCGAGTACACTTGTAACATAGATAATAATTAGCTGAATTCCGACTAACAGGCCACAATGGGTTATTAATCCGATGTGGTCTGTTTTTTTTAGATAAGACTACCTATCCTTTACAACTCCACTTCTTAATATAGCTTTCTTTTTTCCTCCATTTAAATACTCAATTACACCAATTAGCTCTTTAGAGAAATCGATAACATTTGACATTTTAAAGGGTTCACTTTGAATAAAATCAATCTCGCAACTTGTCATCTTCATTTTATTGAACTTTGTAATAAGATAGCCTTCGGCGAAGTCCATTCTTTTTGTACTCTTGCCAAATGGTAAATTTGTGGCTTTACAAGTAAGCTCGTGAAGAGAGTAAGTTTCGTTTTTGTCTATATCTTCAATAATTATTTCATTTGTTAAACCTGAGAGGAATGATAGTTCGCTCACGTTGATACTATCATTCGCCTCGAACCATTGCCTATCGAGTGTAGGCCTGAAATCAAGTATCCTTGGTGGACAATTCATATTAATGCCGATGTGAATTTCTCTAAGTAAAGGTGTTCCGTCCTTATCGGTCCAATCTTTAGTTGAGTCTTGCTCTCGAACAATAAGAAGGTCGATTTTATGCTTAATAGCTTTTTCTTTTGCTCCTTTCTGATAACCCATTTTTGTTGCAAATATGGGCTTCAAATCAGGAAAGTCTAAAAGCTTACCGATAAAAGCATCAATTTTTTCTATTGAGATATTGGAGGCATAATTTTTACACTCAATAACATTTTTGTATACATATCCAGCAAGGTCGTATTCCCAATAAAGGTCAAATTCACGCAAAATTCCACGAGAATCTTGTAATTTCTTGTTCCTTTCTACTTGGATATTTTTTTGCTTAAACAGCGGTTCAGAATCAAGAATCGCTTGCTGGAGAGTTTGAACAAAAACCTCGTATTCGGCACCTTTTCTCATCTTCTTCTTAATCCTATTATCCTAAGCTCATCTAACACTTACCTTAATTGTTCGTTTTTTAATCTCTTGGGTTTAGGGAGGTTATTTTTCATTAACTTTACTTCTCTTTGTTTCGCAAAATTTGTTGTGTCTGCGAGTATCGAGCATATACTTATAATGCAATTTATTGGGGAAAACGGGAATAGCTTAAGTGGATACTGATTTACTGCTATCTAGCGTGTGGACAGCAATGTTATGGGTTGATTGGCGGGCTTTATTTGCGTTAGTCGCGGTTATAATTTCATGGAGAGGATATCTTATTGCTCGTAAATCTATCTCAATTGCAGAAGAGAATGCAAGGCGACAAGAGCCTTTAATTAAAGCCTATTTAAGTCAGGGGGGCTATCGGGTCGATCAGGATAAATCGGAGAGGATTTATGAATTCCTAGTTTCAGTAAGTAACCGCTCTGACAGGAATAATTCGATTACCCAACTGAGCTTAAGAATCTTTTACACTCTGTCGACGGGTATACAGCAAAGGATTGAGATCCTATGTGATAGAGAGATTGTGGATAATGATGCAGGACAATTAGGGACTACTCTAACCTTTCCTACAATGCTTGATTCACAGCAGGCAATTGAAGGGAGGTGCTTTTTTAGAGTTAAGAATGAATTATTGGAAGGAATGAATATAGATAAGCATCAAATTTGCTTTAAGGACAACTTTGATGTCGAAAGCAGTATTGATATTCATATTTTACAGGAAAAGGCATGATCCGCTCAGGCTTAAAATGGCACCTCTTCAATTTTAAGGGGAAGTATGAAGTCAAGGCAGTCCGTATCCTTGGTGATGCTGGAATGGCAAGCCCGACTATTTCTGATGGGGTGTTAATCCCATGGCTCTTGTTAGATACATCTGAACGTCCTGATATAGCAGATTTTATTTTACGTCATCAACATACACCTCCGGGAGATGTCGTGTCTCAATGGGGGAAACTTAGCCGATTTACAAAAAACAAAGTATCATTAATTCTTTGTTTTAAAAATCCAATCGAACTGAATGTCTTGATAGACTTTAAGCTACCTGAACAAGGTATTCTGATTGAGCGTATTTTACAGGCAAATGCTGTATTCCTTCAGGCTGGTCAAGAAGGTGATAGAATTAGAGATGATCTGAATATTCCTAAAGTTATAATAGAAGTTCCTGAAACAGGATTTAGACCTCATTGGGACTTTATCTACAAATCAGCACTAGTTAAAAAATACAGAAAAAAGGGAGTTAGCAAAAAAGAGGCAACTCGGATGGCATCAGATCATATTGAAAGCATCGGAAAATTAGATGTATTTCGGCTTAAATAGGCTTGTATACAGCATCTTGTAACAGCTGAATAATCATTCATGTTTTTCAGTAGTTTTCGTATTTACTATGATCTAAACGAACTCACCTCACATTGGCTCTTGGAAACCAAAGAACAATTTAAAATGCTGGTTTTATTGTTTACTACTGGTACAAAGAAGTGGTACAAAGCCAATTGATGTTACGTAGGCAAGCTATTGAAATTAAACGAGTAATAGTGGGAGAGGTGAAATCCCCTCAGCCACCCCATCTCATCTTTATAGCAAACCTTACGGTGTTTGCTAGAGCGGCTGCAATTGGAGAGCCGCTTTTTCTTTGTCCAAATCTCTCGAAAAAACCGATTTGTCGTGGCTGAACAGTTTTAAAAGTAAGCTGTTTTATTAACGACTGCTTAGTTTGTTGTGATTTATCATTAATTTTACACTTATGTAGAATTATAAAAGGCAAAAGTAATGGGAAATAGCGCGATCGCTGGCGAAGACAGGCGTCAGGCTCAAAGATTTTCTGCTTCGGAACCAATATCACTTAAAGTCGTTGATCGGGATGGCCAGTCGGTTATGACCACTATTGCCGATTTGTCTTTTGGTGGGTTTTGCCTCAAGGGAAGTGTCGGCGCTGATGTGGGCGAGGAAGTTACTCTAACCCATTCAATTGCAGGTGATTTTCAAGGCGAGGTAATGTGGTGTGCCGAAAGTCAAATTGGGGTCCGTGTTATCATGTCGTCCGGCAATCGCGAGAAATTACTACAATTCACTTGTCTTGCACTATATCCAGATAAGGACGTGCCAGAGCAAATTAAGTAGCAAGAAGATTTCAAGAAGATTTAAAGGACATTGTTGAGCCATATTGATCTCTTATGTAGGTTCTCTACAGGTATCTAGATTCGTAGGGCACAAGAAGTATGAGACAAGCCTTTTTTATAATGGCTGTTACGGCAGCGATTTTTCTATCTTCATATAACGTTAGCTTGGCTGATGATTACCAAAAGGGCGTAAGCGCCTTTGAAAAGGGAGATCACGCCATTGCTTTGTCCTATTGGCTCCCGTTGGCAGATAATGGAGATCCTAAAGCTCAATATAGTCTTGGGAAGTTGTACGAGACAGGTGGGCAAGGCGAAAGTGCGCAGTATAAAGAGGCCGTAAAATGGTATCTCAAAGCGGCGGAGCAGGGGATTGCTGCTGCTCGGAACAACCTTGGTCGTCTTTTTGCGCAAGGCAAGGGTGTCGAGCTTGATAGAACGAAAGCTGTTGAATACTGGCAGTTAGCAGCGCAATCCAAACATGCTATGGCGCAATATAATTTGGGGCTCGCTTATTTTAGAGGGGAGGGCATTGAGCAGAATGTCGAGCAAGCCGTCTTTTGGTTCCATCAATCGGCTAACAATGGAGTTGGTGGTGCGCAATATGCTTTAGGCGAGGTTTATCGTCTCGGTTTATCTGTCCCTGAAGATATGGTGATGGCAAAGCAGTGGTATCAAAAATCTGCTCTGTCCGGGAATAAACGCGCCGCGATAAAAGTTGAAGAAATGGGTGCTAAGTTTGTTGAAACACCGATAGAGGTGGATGAGCAGCTCCCAGAGTCTCAAATCGAGTCTGCAAGTGCGGATGCAAACAACAAAAATGTAGATTCAGTTTCTGATAAGGTAACTGAAGATCAATCTACAGAAGCCGATCACGTTGATCTTGGTGAAGTCGCAATTCTAAAAGAAGTCGCCGTTATTAAAGAAGGTGAGGCGTCTGTTAGAGCTCAAGAAGTTGAGAAAAATACCTCTGCACTCGTCACAGTCCCCAAACCTGAAAAAAATCCTCGCCGGTATGCCGGGATTGGGACGCTGTTAGTTTCAAAGCCAAAACCAAATCCGCGCAGATAGCTTTTTTATCGCTTCAACGAGGTTTACTTGGTTCAGGCATGCCACAGCCAAGTGTATAAAGGGCTTTAACTGAAATGACATGGAATCATAATCCTGTCCTTACTGTCTCGGAAATGTACGAGGCCGATAATCTTGCAATAAAATCGGGTGTTTCCGGGGTACAGTTGATGGCATCTGCCGGAGAGGCTGTCGCGAAAGCAGTGGGCGATGTTATTGCTGCTGGAAAGGTGCTTGTTCTGTGCGGGCCAGGAAATAACGGTGGTGATGGGTTTGTTGCAGCAAGAGTACTTGAAAAGAAAGGCTTTAAGATAACACTGTTCTCTTTGGTTCTGCTCGAAGAGATAAAGGGTGATGCACAGGTTCATGCACGTCAATGGGGCGGTGAAATACGCACTCATCTTGATGAGAAGGACTTTGAAGATGCGGATGTGATTGTTGATGCTTTGTTTGGTGCAGGACTGTCGCGTTCACTCGAGGGGGACGCTATTAAGTATTCCCGGTGGTCTCAGACAAGGCCCGTTGTATCTGTCGATATCCCCAGTGGAGTATCGGGGGATACGGGAGAGGTGCTTGGAGAACACGCTTTTAAGGCTGCTGCCACGGTTACATTCTTTCTAAAGAAGCCGGGGCACTTACTCTATCCCGGAAAAGATTTATGTGGGCAGTTATTTGTTGCTGACATTGGAATAAAGCAGTCTTGCTTGAAGAAAATTTCACCAAAAATAGCAGAAAATAACCCAAGCCTTTGGGAGGCAAGGATCCCTCGCTATGAATATGACAAGCACAAATATGACTTTGGGCATTCTCTGATTTTCGGCGGGGAAATGACCGGAGCTGCGCGCTTGTCCTGTCTTGCTGCGCTCAGAGTTGGTTCGGGTCTTGTCAGTATTGCTTGTCCTGACGAGGACCGGCTTGTTTACGCTCTGACCTCTCCCAGCCTCATTGTGCGTACTATGAGTGATCAAAAAGATTTGGAGGCTATTCTTTCCGATGAGAGGATTAACTCGGTACTTGTTGGTCCTGGGGCAGGACGAGATGAAGCTCTCAAATCAAAAATACAAAACATACTTGAAAAAAAATCACGCCCGATCGTGCTTGATGCGGATGCAATAAGTGTCTTTGAGCTTTGTCCCAATGACCTCATACAATCTATCCATGAAAATACGGTACTTACACCCCATGAAGGGGAATTTAAGAGGCTCTTCCCTGATTTGATCCAGAGTAGGATTGAGAATGCAACAGAGGCAGCGGAGCGATCAGGGGGCGTTATTGTTCTTAAAGGAGCAGATACTGTTGTTGCATCAGCAGACGGGCGTGTTGTTGTAAATAATAATGCGCCTGGATGGTTAGCCAGAGGAGGAACTGGAGATGTCCTTGCTGGAATTATTACAGGATTACTTGCTCAGAGGATGGACCCATTTGACGCGGCTTGCGCAGGTGTTTGGATACATAGCGCAGCTGCACGCCTTGCTGGGGCGGGGATGATTGCTGATGATCTCCTGGATAGTGTGCGGGTCGCTATCGAGCAAATTAGATCTGAATGACGTTAATTACAGCATACTTTATCAGGGCTAGGCTCTTTAAGTTACAAAAAAATTAGCAAGTGTTTGATCTATTTATTTACTTTTATTTAATAGCTGGCTGTCATTATTACCCTTGTTATGTAAACAGGTATGTTCGCAAATAGGGTAGTGTTATGTCTTTTGTTGATAGTATTTACAAATTCAAACGTGAAACTGGTGAGGTTAAAGTTGGTAATGAATACCGATATATAAACCCACACAGGGTCATTGAGACAGCTAAAGTTATTACGGTGAAAACGGATACATTTGGTATTCCTCATGTTCATTTTGCTATTTCTGTCGATGGTGATACGAGCTCAGGGTTCGAAGATTTTAGAACGCTCGGTATTTCTAGCTTTTCCGAACGGTACTGCGAGGCCATCTAGCTTATCTCTATTTTTAAGTTGTCGAAGTGTAGCCTTGAGAGTTTTCTTTCAGGGCTTTTTCGTATTGGCCTTCGATATGGTTTTCTTTGAAAAATATTTTTTGAATAAAATTAGATTTTAAGTAAATCTACGCTCTTTCCTTATTTTACATTCCATTACATGTTATCCCATAGTTGGTTCTCAAATGGTTTCGGCCATCGGTAAATTTATCCGGCAATCATATCAGGCTGTCATACTGGTCTGTCATACTGGTCTGTCATACCGGGCTGTCATACTTGGAAATCACACAGGAACAGCCAATCAGGGCGACCATTCAGGGATTGTATCTTAATGTATAAAATCATTTTTAGTATTCCACTTATTCTGGGGTTTTCTCTATCCGCCTTGCCTGTTCAGGCTGACTTGTTTGGGGAAGGGCTTAAACTGCTTGGTAGTGGGGATGCTAAAAAAGAGAGTGATCTGTCTGTTGGAGAAATCTCAACGGGTTTAAAAGAGGCTTTGCGGGTTGGGTCTGAACGCGTTGTTGATCAAGTCAGCCTTCAAAACGGTTTTAATGACGATAGCCAGATTCACATTCCACTCCCGGAATCTTTAAAAAAGGTCCAAAGCGCTCTTCGTACGGTGGGGCTTTCTGCCATGGCAGATGACCTGGAGTTGAAATTAAATCGTGGAGCAGAAAAAGCAGCGGTTGAAGCCAAGGAGCTGTTTTTCAAAGCGATTAGCGAAATGACTTTGGATGATGCAAAGCGCATTTATAGCGGCCGCGATGATGAGGCAACACGATATTTTCAGGAGAAAATGACCCCCGAGCTCACCAGTAGGTTCAAGCCTATTGTCGATAAGACATTATCGGAAGTCGGAGCTGTAAATTCATATGAAGAAATGATTTCAAGTTATAAAGCCATTCCTTTCGTACCAAATGTAAAGGCAGACCTGACAGACTATACAGTTGGAAAAGCTTTGGATGGTCTTTTTTATTATCTGGCAAAAGAAGAAGAGCAGATCCGTAAGAATCCGGTCGCACGGACAACCGAAATTCTCAAAGATGTTTTCGGTTCTTAGAGTCGCTATTTAACATGGGATTTTACATGGAATTTAATATGGGCTTGTATATCGGTGTTTTATCGGTTTTGGAGTAGTTTTTTTAATGGAAATGAAAAAAAAGACAAAAAACTGCAAAGTCTGGTTGCGTACCTGGGCTTGATGTATTAAACCCCTCCAAATCGAGAATAAATGCGGGTGTGGCGGAATTGGTAGACGCACCAGATTTAGGTTCTGGCGCCTTATGGGCGTGGAGGTTCAAGTCCTCTCACCCGCACCATCTCGAATGTAATTGTTTGACCCTGGAAGGCCAGCGCTGCCCGGGCAGCTTGCTTTTGATCCTCCAGGTCTTTTTTGTAATATGAAAGGCGTCGCCGGCAAATGCAGGTAACTGAGACAAACGCGGATAATCTAAAACGCGAATTTACGGTGGTTGTTCCCGCTGCGGACATCGACGCGAAGATCGACAGTCGATTGGTTGAGCTAAGCACACAAGTTAAGCTCCCTGGCTTCCGTCCTGGTAAAGTTCCAATGAAACTGATGAAGCAACGTTACGGCAAGTCTGTAATGGGCGAAGTCCTTGAAGCGTTGGTAAACGAATCTTCTCAAGAAGTTATCTCAGAACGTAGTCTTCGCCCTGCAATGCAGCCTAAAATTGAAGTTACGTCTTTCGATGAAGGTAAAGATCTTGAGTACACGATTGCTTTCGAGATCATTCCTGACGTCGAGCCAATGGACTTCGCAAAACTGAAGCTTGAAAAGCTTTCTGTTGATGTGCCTGCTGATGAAGTTGACGATTCTCTCGCGCGTATTGCTGAAAATCACAAAACATCAAAACCTCTTAAAAAGAAGCGTAAAGCTAAAGAGGGTGATATTGTTACCATCGACTTCAAAGGTACTGTTGGCGGTGAAGCTCTTCCTGGCATGGCTGGCGATGATTTTAAACTTGAGCTTGGTTCTGGCCAGTTTATCCCTGGTTTTGAAGAGCAAGTCGTCGGCGCGAACATCGATGATGACCTAACTGTTAACGTTACCTTCCCAGAAGGCTACGGTAACGAAAAGCTTTCCGGTCAGGACGCTATCTTTGAAGTTAAAGTAAAAGACATCGAAGAAACGGCCCCTGCTGAAATCGACGATGCTCTTGCTGAGAAACTTGGCGAAGAAAACCTGGAAAAGCTTAAAGAGCGTGTTGCTGAGCAGGTAAAGGTCGAATACGACCGCATTGCGCACTCACATTTGAAGCGCGATGTTCTTGATCAATTGGCTGAGAACCACGATTTTGATGTTCCAGAATCAATGGTTGAATCTGAGTTTGATGGTATCTGGAAACAGATTGAAGCAGACAAAGAGCAAGGCAAGCTTGATGAAGAAGATGCTTCTAAATCTGACGATGAGCTAAAAGAAGAATACCGTGCAATTGCTGTGCGCCGTGTTCGTCTTGGCTTGCTTCTTTCTGAAGTTGGTACCAAGAACGAAATTGACGTGACGCAGGAAGAGCTTAATGCAGCACTTCTTCAAGAAGCGCGTAACTATCCTGGTCAGGAACAGGCTGTCTTTGAATTTTATCAGAAAAATCCACAGGCTCTTTCTAACCTTCGCGCTCCTGTATTTGAAGACAAGGTTGTCGATTTTATCGTCGATTTGGCTGAAGTTACTGAGAAATCAATTTCTCCTGAAGATCTTCGCAAGGAAATTGAAGCTGAGAACTCGGTAGTAGCTGAGAAAAAATCAGCTAAAAAGCCAGCTAAGAAAGCAGTAGCTAAAACGGCTGAGAAAAAAGAAACTGCTAAGAAGCCAGCCAAAAAGCCAGCTAAAAAAGCTGCCGCGAAAAAGGCTGAAGCGGACGCATAAGTCCCGGCTTTATAAAACTAAACGTGTGGTATGGGTTGTGCGAATCTCTCGCGCAACCCATATTACTTTCTAGTAAGACATAGTTAACGACCTAAACTCGTTGGTTTATCTACGACACACGTTTTACTTTGAGGGGAAGCCATGAGTGATCCACGCGATATATATATGAACACTCTCGTGCCTATGGTTGTCGAGCAGACAAGCCGTGGCGAACGATCTTATGATATTTATTCCCGGCTTCTGAAAGAGCGAATTATTTTTCTGACAGGTCAGGTCAATGACCAGGTCGCAAGTCTGGTTTGTGCTCAGTTGCTGTTCTTGGAATCCGATAATCCTAAAAAGGATATCTCTTTCTATATTAACTCTCCTGGTGGTGTTGTTACCGCAGGATTGGCAATGTACGACACTATGCAGTATATCAAGCCACAGGTTTCGACTGTTTGTGTTGGTCAGGCTGCGTCTGCCGGGTCTCTGTTGCTTATGGCTGGAGCAAAGGGAAAGCGCTATGCTCTTCCTAATGCCAAAGTCATGATACATCAGCCTTCAGGTGGTTTCCAAGGTCAGGCAACTGACATTGAAATCCATGCGCAGGAAATTATCAAAACCCGTGCTCGTTTGAATGATCTCTATGCACATCATTGTGGTCAGCCAATTGAGAAAATTGAAGCGGGTATGGAGCGTGATAACTTCATGACACCTGAAGAAGCACTTAAATTTGGCTTGATTGATGAAGTTGTTTCTCATCGGAAAGTTGATCCGAATGCTGAAAGTGACGCATCCTAGTTTTTTATAAATTGATTCGCACAGGGAACTGTTCATTAACGAAGGTTTGTTACCTTTTAAGAAAGTGAGCAAGGATCTCAGACACTATGTCTATGGTTTTTGCTTGTTATATGGATAATTTCCCATTGTGCGGGTCGGGTCTGTCTGTCAACATGACCTAGTTGGGAATTGATTTCGAGGCTCATACGCAATGACAAAATCGAGCGATAACGACTCGAAAAATACTCTCTACTGTTCCTTCTGTGGCAAGAGCCAGCATGAAGTCCGCAAACTTATTGCGGGGCCTACCGTCTTTATTTGTGACGAGTGTGTCGAATTATGTATGGATATCATTCGTGAAGAACATAAGTCTTCACTGGTAAAATCTGGCGATGGCGTTCCATCCCCTCAGGATATCTGTGATGTGTTAAATGATTATGTCATTGGACAGAAGCACGCTAAAAAAGTGCTCTCTGTCGCTGTGCATAACCATTATAAACGTTTAGCGCACGGTAATAAATCGGGCGACGTAGAGTTAGCTAAATCCAATATTATGCTGGTTGGGCCGACAGGTTGCGGTAAAACGCTTCTTGCTCAAACCTTGGCCCGCATACTGGATGTCCCTTTCACTATGGCCGATGCGACGACTCTCACCGAAGCAGGTTATGTCGGTGAAGACGTTGAAAACATTATCCTGAAGTTGCTACAATCTGCTGATTACAATGTTGAGCGTGCTCAACGTGGTATCGTCTACATTGACGAAGTCGATAAGATCAGCAGAAAATCGGACAATCCTTCGATTACACGTGATGTATCGGGTGAGGGTGTTCAGCAAGCGCTTCTAAAGATAATGGAAGGTACTGTTGCATCTGTTCCTCCTCAAGGTGGACGCAAGCATCCTCAACAGGAATTCCTTCAGGTTGATACGACAAATATTCTCTTTATCGTCGGTGGTGCTTTCGCCGGACTTGATAAATTAATATCAAGTCGTGGCAAGGGGTCCTCTATTGGGTTTGGAGCGGATGTTGTCGGACCGGACGAACGTCGTACGGGCGATATCCTTCGGGAAGTTGAACCCGAGGATCTTTTGAAATTTGGGCTTATCCCTGAATTTGTTGGCCGGTTACCAGTAGTGGCGACCCTTGAAGACCTTGATGCGGACGCTCTTATTGAGATTCTGTCTCTGCCTAAAAATGCTCTGGTTAAGCAATATAAACGTCTTTTTGAGATGGAAGACATAAATATTACCTTTACCGAAGGGGCTTTGCTTGAAATTGCAAAAAAAGCAATCTTGCGCAAAACTGGTGCCCGTGGGCTTCGCTCTATAATGGAGGGAATTCTTCTCGATACGATGTTCGAATTGCCAGGTCTTAAAGGTGTTGAGGAAATTGTCATCAATAGTGAAGTGGTGCTGGGTAATGCACAACCGCTCTATATCTATGGTGATAGCAAGGA
This sequence comes from Rhodospirillales bacterium 47_12_T64, assembly GCA_002162915.1. GTDB lineage: Bacteria > Pseudomonadota > Alphaproteobacteria > Kiloniellales > Kiloniellaceae > Kiloniella. Next base: position 37,782 of record MABB01000062.1, on the reverse strand, counting down.
AGATACTGGTACTGATTCCTAGTTTTCATAAAACCTCGAAGAGGCCTTGAAGGTTGGGTAAGGTTTCATATCTATAAAGTGCTAAGTTTACGGGGGGAGTGAGTTTTCGCTCCCCCTCAATTCTATTTTATAAGCCAGTGAGCTTGTGAGGATATATGTTGGAAATTTCTCACGGTGATGTTTATCCCGTACTCCCTTTGCGTGACATTGTGGTTTTCCCGCATATGATCGTTCCCCTTTTTGTTGGGCGGGATAAATCTGTTCGTGCACTTGAGGACGTTATGAAAGAGGACAAGCAGATTATGCTTGTTACTCAAAAGAATGCGTCACAAGATGATCCGACTCCAGCAGATATTTATTCAGTCGGGACCATTGGTACCGTTCTGCAGCTGTTGAAATTGCCAGACGGTACTGTGAAGGTTCTTGTTGAGGGCGTCCGCCGTGCGAAAATTACCAAATTTTCAGATAACGAAGATTTCTTTCAAGCCGAAGCAGAACCTCTTGATGACGATGAGGGCGATGAACGCGAACTGGATGCGCTTACACGCAGTGTGGTTTCCCAGTTTGAGCAATACATAAAGCTGAACAAAAAAATTCCACCTGAAGTTCTGGTTTCTATCAATCAGATTGATGAATCGGGTAAGCTCGCCGACACTGTGGCTTCTCACCTTTCTCTAAAAATTTCGGAAAAACAGGAACTTCTTGAGAGTGCGACTATCGCTGAACGCCTGGAGAAAATCTACGGCTTCATGGAAGGTGAGATCGGTGTTCTGCAGGTTGAGAAGAGAATTCGCAATCGCGTAAAGCGCCAGATGGAAAAAACTCAGAGAGAATATTATCTCAATGAACAGCTCAAGGCTATTCAGAAAGAACTCGGTGAAGGTGAAGATGGCCAGGACGAGCTTGCTGAACTCGGAGAGAAAATAGCAAAAACCAAGCTGACTAAAGAAGCGGAAGAAAAGGCAACAGCAGAACTTAAGAAGCTTCGGAACATGAGCCCGATGTCTGCTGAAGCAACTGTCGTGCGTAACTATCTTGACTGGATGTTGTCTATTCCCTGGAAAAAGCGCTCGAAGATCAAAAAAGACATTCCAAATGCTGGTAAAGTACTTGATGAAGAGCACTTTGGTCTTGAAAAAGTAAAAGAACGTATTCTTGAGTATTTGGCTGTTCAGCAGCGTATGCGTAAGGTAAAGGGACCTATTCTCTGTCTCGTGGGACCTCCTGGAGTGGGTAAAACCTCTTTGGGTAAATCTATCGCCAGGGCGACGGGGCGGAACTTTGTTCGCATGAGTTTGGGTGGTGTGCGTGACGAGTCCGAAGTTCGTGGACATCGGCGTACCTATATCGGCTCTATGCCGGGCAAAGTGGTTCAGGGAATGAAGAAAGCAAAGTCTTCGAACCCGCTTTTCCTTTTGGATGAAATTGACAAGCTTGGTAATGACTGGCGGGGTGATCCTTCTTCGGCCTTGCTTGAGGTGTTAGATCCAGAACAGAACAACACTTTCAATGATCACTATCTCGAAGTTGATTATGATTTGTCCGACGTTATGTTTGTGACGACGGCTAACTCTCTTCGTATGCCGCAACCGTTACTGGACCGGATGGAAATTATCCGTATTCCCGGATATACCGAAGATGAGAAGTTAGAGATCGCCATTCGACACTTAATTCCAAAGCAGTTGAAAGACCATGGCGTGAAATCTGGTGAATGGGCTATCGATGACCAAGCTCTTCGCAAGCTTATTCAACACTACACGCGCGAAGCTGGCGTCCGTAATCTAGAACGCGAAGTTGCGAAATTGTTACGTAAAGCTATTAAAGACATTGAAATGGGTGTTTCCGAATCAGTCCATGTTACTGTTGATAATCTGGGTGATTTCGCTGGTATTCAAAGATATCGTTACGGTGAACCAGAACAAGAAGACTTGGTTGGCGTTGTGACTGGACTTGCCTGGACGGAAGTTGGCGGTGAACTCCTCACGATCGAATCTGTAACAGTGGCTGGTAAAGGCAAGGTGTCTGCAACAGGTAAGCTTGGAGATGTGATGAAAGAATCCATCCAGGCCGCAGAATATTTTGTTAAGAGCCGCAGTCTTGAATACGGTATCAAGCCATCCCTTTTTGATAAAAAAGACATTCACGTTCATGTACCTGAGGGAGCGACTCCCAAAGACGGCCCTTCTGCTGGTGTTGCGATGGTGACTTCAATTGTATCCGTTTTGACCGGAACGCCGATTCGTCACGATGTTGCAATGACGGGTGAAGTTACATTACGTGGAAGAGTCCTGCCGATTGGTGGTCTAAAAGAAAAAATGCTTGCCGCTTTGAGAGGAAATATCAAGACGGTTATTATTCCGAAGGAAAATGAAAAGGATTTGGCTGATATTCCGGAGAACGTGCTCCAGGGACTCACCGTTATCCCTTGTTCTACAGTAGATGAGGTCCTCAAGGAGGCGTTGTCCGAGAATCTAACGCCTATAGATGACTGGAGTGAAGAAAAAGCTGCTGAAAAGCATCATAGCAGTGATCGTGAAGGGGTGATTACGCACTAGTTGTGCTTTTTGTGAGGCAAGATAGATAAAATGCGATCAAAACCCTTGGGATTCGGGCGTTTCTTGCATTGACGTCGCAACCATTAGCGATTTACAATCACCTCACAATCAAGAAGTCGTTAGGTACTTTTTCAATCTTACCCGTAAAATTAGAGGGGGGGTCAACATGAATAAAAATGATTTGGTCGCAGCTGTTGCCGAGAAAACAGGTCTTTCAAAGGCTGACGCTGGTAAAGCTATTGATGGTGTATTTGAAGCCGTAACTGGTGCACTAACTGGTGGTGATGAAGTTCGCCTTGTTGGTTTTGGTACTTTCAGTGTTGCTGCTCGTGCTGCATCACAGGGTCGAAACCCACGTACTGGTGAAGTTATCCAGATCCCTGCTTCCAAGCAGCCGAAGTTCAAGGCCGGTAAAGGTCTTAAAGACGCTGTGAACAATAAATAACTGTTTGTAGTTGTTAGAAAAAACCGGTTGGCACTTCGCCAACCGGTTTTTTTTTATCTTCAGTTAATTTTTTTTACCTTTTGTCATTTTTGTGTATTTTTACTCTTGCCAAGGTACCCGAATCACCTTAAAAACCTCTTCATCAGACAGGGACGTCTGGTGGGCGATTAGCTCAGTTGGTAGAGCATCTCGTTTACACCGAGAGGGTCGGCAGTTCGAGCCTGTCATCGCCCACCAGACGTCTTAATCAAAAACGGCATTCCTTATTGGGATGCCGTTTTTTGTTGTTTACCATAGTTGTGATGCTGCCATCTTAATGGTTGTTGTCTGAACGATGTCGAAGCGATTGATCTACAGAGTTGATTCGTTTGTCGATGATAGAATCCTTTTCATGAATCGACGGCTGTTTAAATACTCAACCTGTCAGATAAAGAGTATTTACAGGGGAAGTTCTACTCTGAATAACGATTCGTTAGGACATTGAAGCTAAAGGATTTTCTGCCTATTTTAAGGTTCTTAAAAAAAAGATAAAAAAAACGAACAAGAATCTATTCAGTCGCTTGACAGGGGCAGGGTACTACACTAAATAAACCCTCGTCCGCAGGGATGGTTTAGTGGGGGTGTAGCTCAGTTGGTTAGAGCGCTGGCCTGTCACGCCAGAGGTCGCGAGTTCAAGTCTCGTCATCCTCGCCACTTAAACCATTTACCGATGGCACTCTTCTGCGGGGGTGTAGCTCAGTTGGTTAGAGCGCTGGCCTGTCACGCCAGAGGTCGCGAGTTCAAGTCTCGTCATCCTCGCCATCATTTCAATACTCAGAATTGATTTAAGTATAATCCCTGAAGAACGAGAGTAATTTCTTAAGTTCTCTGGGGCAATACTTGATTCCAACACTCGGAATACACGATTTTTTTAGAAATTGTGGCGATTCTGTGTTTGCTTATGTCGCCTTTGAGCGATATTAAGGACGTACCAAAAAATAGGGCCGATAAGGCGTCTTGTCATATTCGACATGAAAGGTGATTTGTACGAAACCCAATTGTACAGATTGTATGGAGAGATGGGCTTAGATGGTATGTTGGCAGAATATTTGCCAATCCTGATCTTTCTCGGAATAGCGATCGGGCTTGCAATTGCAATGTTGCTCGCGTCCGTGATTATGGCGAAACAACGCCCTAATTCGGAGAAAATCAGTTCTTATGAGTGTGGCTTCGAAGCATTTGATGATGCTCGTGGTCGTTTTGATGTGCGCTTCTACCTAGTGGCAATCCTCTTCATTATATTTGACCTTGAAGTCGCCTTCCTGTTCCCTTGGGCTGTATCCTTGAGTGATATTGGCCTGTTTGGTTTCTGGTCTATGGTGATCTTTCTTGTCATCTTGACGATTGGCTTTGCATACGAATGGAAGAAAGGGGCATTGGAATGGGAATAATTTCTAATCCAGCTCTTAAACAAGGAGCACCGCTACCTCCTGGCCCAGAGCAGGATCTTGTTCTGCAGAATGTTGGTGAAGAACTCGCTGACCGTGGCTTTGTGTTGGCGCGGTTGGATCAGTTGACGGGCTGGGCCCAGACCGGTTCTCTATGGCCGATGTCATTTGGTCTCGCTTGCTGTGCTGTAGAAATGATGCACTCGGCCTGTAGTCGTTATGATCTCGACCGTTTTGGAATGGTGTTTCGCCCATCTCCACGTCAATCAGACGTGATGATCGTTGCTGGAACCCTCACCAATAAAATGGCACCAGCTCTTCGTAAGGTTTACGATCAGATGCCTGAACCTCGTTGGGTGATCTCAATGGGGTCTTGTGCTAATGGTGGTGGGTATTATCATTATTCGTATTCCGTCGTTCGTGGCTGTGACCGTGTTGTTCCTGTTGATATCTATGTTCCTGGGTGCCCGCCGACGGCAGAAGCCCTGATTTATGGTATCTTGCAGCTTCAGAAGAAAATCAAACGTACCGCGAAATTCCGCAGGTAAGCCTTAATTGGCATTCCTAAATACTGGTGAACCATATGAATCAGGCTTTACTGGACTTGAGCGATTTTATCGCTACCACTCTGGGAGAAGCGGTAACTGGCTCTGAGCTAAAAAATGACGAACTCGTCATTTGGGCCAAAGCAGATACTCTTCTCGAGGTGTTGAAGTTCCTAAGAGACAATCAGAACTGTCAGTTTCGACAGCTCGTAGAACAAACGGCTGTGGATTATCCTAGCCGTGAACTGCGTTTTGAGCTTGTTTACTGTCTCCTTTCGTTAACCCATAATCAACGCATCAAAGTAAAGGTTGCTGCAACAGACGAGACACCGATTGCATCTGTGACTTCTTTGTTTAGCTCTGCAATCTGGTATGAGCGCGAGATCTGGGATATGTACGGTATCTTCTTTGCCGACCATCCTGACCTTCGTCGTATGCTTACTGATTACGGTTTTGAAGGGCATCCGCTCCGCAAAGACTTCCCGCTTACAGGTTATGTAGAAGTTCGTTACGACGAAACTCAAAAACGAGTTATCTATGAGCCCGTGAAGTTGACACAAGAGTTTCGTAATTTTGATTTTTCCAGCCCTTGGGAAGGTATTGTACAGCTTCCTGGTGATCAAAAGGCCGAGCCGGAAAAAGAAGGGGGTACTGCTTAATGGCTGAAGCTACAATCAAGCCACTTACGCTGAACTTTGGCCCTCAGCATCCAGCTGCTCACGGTGTTCTTCGCCTTGTCCTTGAAATGGATGGGGAAATTATCGAAAGAGCAGATCCGCATATTGGTCTTCTTCATCGCGGTACCGAGAAACTGATCGAATACAAAACCTATCTACAGGCCTTGCCTTATTTTGATCGTCTCGATTATGTAGCTCCTATGAACCAGGAGCATGCTTTCGCACTTGCTGTGGAAAAGCTTCTCGATATAGAAGTTCCAAAACGCGGTCAGTATATCCGCGTACTCTATTGTGAAATCGGGCGTATATTAAATCACATCCTTAATATCACGACCTTTGCAATTGATGTCGGCGCGATGACCCCAATTCTCTGGGGATTTGAGCAACGCGAAATCTTGATGGAATTCTATGAAAGAGCTTGTGGCGCACGTATGCACGCGGCTTACTTCCGCCCTGGTGGCGTTCATCAGGATCTTCCTGCAGGGTTGCTGAACGATATTTCTACTTTCATTGAAAACTATCCAGCTTTCCTTGATGATCTCGAAGGCCTTTTGACCGAGAACAGAATTTTCCGTCAACGTACCGTCGATATCGGTGTAATGGATTTTGACGAAGCCATGGACTGGGGACTGTCCGGGCCAATGATTCGCGGATCAGGTGTTGCCTGGGATTTACGTAAATCTCAGCCGTACGATTGTTACGATGAGCTCGACTTTGACATTCCCGTTGGTAAAAACGGCGATTGTTTTGATCGCTATCTCGTGCGTATCGAAGAAATGCGCCAGTCGTTAAGTATCATGAAACAGTGCATAGCCAATATGCCTGAAGGCCCTGTTCTTGCACCTAATCACAAGGTTACACCGCCAAAACGTGATGATATGAAACGTTCAATGGAAGCATTGATCCACCATTTCAAACTCTACACCGAAGGTTTCCATGTTCCTGAAGGCGAAACCTATGTAGCTGTCGAAGCTCCTAAGGGAGAGTTTGGTGTCTATCTCGTCTCTGACGGATCGAATAAACCTTATCGTTGTAAAATTAAAGCACCGGGTTTTGCCCATCTTGCGGCCATGGATTACATGTGCCGTGGCCATATGTTGGCAGATAGTGTGGCAATTCTTGGATCCATGGATATCGTCTTTGGCGAGGTCGACCGATGAAAACCAGTAGTTTTCCAAAAGCTAAAACAGGCGATTTCAAGTTCACCGAAGAGAGTCTTCGTGAAGCTGAAAAAATTGTTGCCAAGTATCCAGAAGGTCGTCAGGCCAGTGCCATTATCAGTCTGTTTTATATCGTACAGAAACAAAATGATGGCTGGCTACCACCTGAAGCGATTGAATATGTTGCAGAATATCTCGAAATGGCGCCTATCCGTGCGCACGAGGTCGCAACTTTCTACACAATGTTTAATCTAAAGCCGGTTGGTAAGTACTTCATTCAAGTATGTCGCACCACACCATGTTGGTTGAACGGTTCTGATAACATTCTCAAAGCCGCCATGGATAAGATTGGTGTAAGTAAGGCCGGAGACGTTAGCGAAGACGGTCTTTTCTCCGTTGTTGAAGTTGAGTGTATGGGCGCATGTTGTAATGCCCCGATGGTTCAGATCAATGACTGGT
>MABB01000062.1:21390-30316 GCA_002162915.1 Rhodospirillales bacterium 47_12_T64 | reverse complement strand
CTGGGGTTTGGAAGGCGCAAAAAAACGTGGTCTTTGGAATAACACCAAAGATCTGGTTGCGTTGGGTCGTGAAGAGATCGTCAACCGGATGAAAGACTCCGGTCTTCGCGGTCGTGGTGGTGCTGGTTTCCCGGCGGGGATCAAATGGTCCTTTATGCCGAAAGAAGATTCAAGCCGCCCTAGCTATCTCGTGGTTAATGCGGATGAATCTGAACCCGGTTCGTGTAAAGACCGTGAAATCATGCGTAATGACCCGCACACTCTTATTGAAGGGTGTTTGATTGCAGGTTTCGCAATGGGAGCGCACACGGCTTACATTTACATCCGTGGTGAATATTACCTCGAGTCTACACGTCTGGAAGCTGCTGTTGAGCAAGCCCGGGCTGATGGTCTGTTGGGTGATGATGCCTGCGGGTCTGGCTGGGCCTTTGATGTACACGTGCATCGCGGCGCAGGTGCTTACATCTGTGGTGAGGAAACCGCCCTTCTTGAAAGCCTTGAAGGTAAAAAAGGTCAACCTCGTCTGAAGCCACCTTTCCCGGCTGCTTGTGGGTTATATGGCTGTCCAACAACTGTGACAAATGTTGAGACCGTTGCTGTTGCACCAACCATCCTCCGTCGCGGGGCTGACTGGTGGAAACAGTTTGGACGCGAGAATAACACCGGAACTAAAATTTTCTCCATTTCCGGGCATGTAAACAAGCCATGTAACGTAGAAGAAGCAATGAGTATTCCACTACGTGAGCTTATCGAAAAGCATGCCGGTGGTGTCCGTGGTGGTTGGGATAATCTCTTGGCTATTATTCCCGGCGGATCTTCTGTTCCAATGCTGCCAAAGCATGTTTGTGACACCATGACAATGGACTTTGACGCACTACGCGAAGCGGGTTCAGGTCTGGGGACGGCTGCTGTGATTGTGATGGACAAATCAACTGATGTTGTAGAAGCAATCTGTCGACTGTCTCATTTCTATCAGCACGAAAGCTGTGGACAGTGTACGCCTTGTCGTGAAGGCACTGGTTGGATGTTCCGCCTGATGCAACGCATGGTTCGCGGTGAAGCGGATGTTGAAGAGATCGATATGCTTTGGGATGTAACAAAGCAAGTTGAAGGTCACACCATCTGTGCACTAGGTGATGCTGCTGCTTGGCCTGTCCAGGGTTTGATCCGGAATTTCCGTCCGGAACTCGAACGCAGGATTAACGAGTACAAGCAATCTCGCCAGGCAGCGGAATAGGAGAGACTGATGCCAAAGTTGACGATTGACGGTAAAGAAATCGAAGTCGCAGACGGTCTGACTGTTTTACAGGCCTGCGAGCTTGCCGGTGCTGAAGTTCCTCGTTTTTGTTATCACGAGCGTCTTTCCGTTGCTGGTAACTGCCGGATGTGTCTGGTTGAGATGGAACGTGCGCCAAAGCCTATTGCATCTTGTGCAATGCCGGCTGGTGAAGGCATGGTCATTAAAACTGACAGCGACGTAGTTAAGAAGGCCCGTAAAGGGGTTATGGAATTCCTGCTTATCAATCACCCGCTTGATTGTCCTATTTGTGACCAGGGTGGCGAATGTGACCTGCAGGATCAAGCCATGGCATTTGGCCTTGATCACGGACGCTATAAAGAAACCAAGCGCGCAGCTACTGAAAAATATATGGGACCATTGATCAAAACGATCATGACCCGCTGTATTCAGTGCACACGGTGTGTTCGCTTTTCGACTGAAATTGCCGGTATCGAAGAAATGGGCCTGCTAAACCGGGGTGGTCATGTTGAGATTACGACTTTGGAAAAGGCCGTAAATACTGAACTGTCCGGTAATTTGGTTGATGTCTGTCCCGTTGGTGCTCTGACATCCAAGCCATACGCGTTTAACGCACGTCCCTGGGAATTGAAAAAAGTTAACTCCGTTGACGTTATGGACGCTGTTGGATCGAACATTCGCGTTGATGTTCGTGGCCGCGAAGTTCTTCGTATCCTTCCGCGTATCCATGAAGATGTGAACGAAGAGTGGATTTCTGATAAGACCCGTTACATTACGGATGGTTTGAGCAAACAGCGTCTTGATCGTCCTTATGTTCGAGTTGACGGTAAACTCAAGGCAGCGACCTGGGACGAAGCATTTTCTGCCATTAAAGAAAAGCTCTCTCCACTTAAGGGGAACGAAATCGCAGCGATTACAGGCAATCTTAATGATGCCGAATCAATGCTCGCTCTTAAAGACTTTATGGGCAATCTGGGTTCGTCAAATATCGACTGTCGTCAAGATGGCGCGAAGCTCGATAGCTCCAACCGATCTGCCTATCTCTTCAACACCTCTATTGCTGGTATTGAAGATGCTGACGCCGTTCTGTTGGTTGGGACAAACCCTCGTTGGGAAGCAGCGCTTATCAACGCACGTCTTCGCAAACGTTTCCTCGAAGGTGGCTTTAAAGTCGGCATGATCGGTGAAGCTGTCGATCTTACCTATGAGTATGAATATCTTGGTGCAGGACCTGATACGCTAAAGGAAGTTGCTTCGGGCAAAAATTCCTTTGCGAAGGTGCTGAAAGAAGCCAAGAAGCCGATGATCATTGTTGGTATGGGGGCACTTACCCGTAAGGACGGCGCGGCTGTCTTGACCCAAGCCAAAACGATTGCTGACAAATTCGGTCTGGTTCAGGATGACTGGAACGGGTTCAACATTCTCCATACTGCTGCTTCTCGTGTTGCGGCGCTTGATCTCGGTTTTGTACCGGGCGAGGGTGGTCTGGATGTTGATGGTATTCTTGAAGGCGCTGAAAAGGGTAAGGTGAAAGCCGTTTACCTTCTTGGTGCTGATGAAATCGATACATCGAAGCTTAAAAGTGCTTTTGTTATCTATCAGGGCCATCATGGAGACGCAGGAGCTTCGGCTGCTGACGTTATCTTGCCAGGTGCGGCATATACCGAGAAAAACGGAACTTATGTAAATACAGAAGGTCGTGTTCAACTTGGCCGTCTAGCTGTTTTTCCGCCTGGTGAAGCCCGCGAAGATTGGACAATCCTTCGTGCCTTGTCCGAGCAGATCGGGGAAGCTTTGCCATATGATAATATCGGCCAACTTCGTCAACGTTTGATTGAGGTAAACCCGGTGTTTGCTGCGATTGATCAGGTCAATTCCAATGTCTGGGGTGATTTTGCCAAGACTGCTGGTGATCTCTCGTCTGATCCGTTCAAAGTCGCTATAGAGAATTTCTACATGACTGATCCAATCAGCCGTTCATCCGAAACGATGTCTGCCTGTACAGAGCAATTTGTACTAGGTAAAGAGCAGGGAGTTACTGGAACCAATGGTTGATTTCTGGGAAGGATACGCTCTGCCAACGGTAATTATCGTTGCGCAAATCATGGTAGTCGTGGGGCCGTTACTTATTGCAGTCGCTTATCTGACTTACTTTGAACGTAAAGTCATTGGCGCGATGCAAATGCGTAAAGGCCCTAACGTTGTTGGTCCATTTGGTCTTTTGCAGCCGTTTGCTGATGCCGTCAAACTGATGATGAAGGAAACCATTCTTCCTTCAGGTTCGAACAAAATCATCTTCATTATGGCGCCGATGCTGACGTTTATTCTCAGCCTTGTCGCTTGGTCTGTGATCCCCTTCGGTGAAGGCTTGGTGATTAGTGATATTAATGTTGGTATTCTCTATCTCTTTGCCATCTCTTCCCTCGGTGTTTACGGGGTGATCATGGCGGGGTGGGCTTCCAACTCCAAATATCCATTTATCGGTGCTCTTCGCTCTGCTGCTCAAATGGTTTCTTACGAAGTTTCTATGGGCTTGGTTATCATCACCGTATTGATGTGTGTGGGTTCTTTAAACCTCTCGGATATTGTCATGGCCCAGAAGGGTGAGTATGGCATGTTCAATTGGTATGCGTTCCCGCTGCTTCCAATGTTTGTGGTCTTTTTCATATCCATCCTGGCAGAAACCAATCGGTCACCGTTTGATCTTCCAGAAGGTGAATCTGAGCTCGTTGCGGGTTTCATGGTCGAATATTCTTCTATGAGTTTTGCCCTGTTCTTCCTTGGCGAATACGCAAACATGATCCTGATGAGTGCAATGGCGGCTATTCTGTTCCTCGGTGGATGGCTTCCGCCAGTGGACATTGCGCCTTTTAACTGGGTTCCTGGACCTGTTTGGTTCTCGCTCAAGATTGCTTTTGTCCTTTTCTGTTTCCTCTGGGTTCGTGCCACATTCCCACGTTTCCGCTATGATCAGCTGATGCGCCTGGGGTGGAAAGTCTTCCTGCCGTTTACCCTTTTCTGGGTAATCCTGACAGCAGGTGTTCTTGTTGGCTTCGACCTTTTACCGGCTGCTCAGTGAGAAAATGACAATGGATAATAATAAAAAAACAAAAAGAAACGTGGAGAGATAGAGGACAATGGCTTTCATGAAAAATCCAGTCCGCAGTCTTCTTTTGACGGAACTGCTTTCCGGTATGGCCCTAACCTTGAAGTACTTTTTCAAGCCAAAGGTTACCCTGAACTATCCATATGAAAAGGGGCCGATTAGCCCGCGTTTTCGTGGAGAACATGCTTTGCGCCGCTATGCCAATGGGGAAGAGCGCTGTATTGCTTGTAAATTGTGTGAAGCAATTTGCCCTGCACAGGCGATTACAATTGAATCTGAGCCGCGTGATGACGGCAGCCGTCGCACCACACGCTATGACATTGATATGACGAAGTGTATCTATTGCGGATTTTGCCAAGAGGCTTGCCCGGTGGACGCCATTGTCGAAGGACCAAACTTTGAGTTTGCGACCGAGACACGTGAAGAGCTTTTCTACGACAAGGAAAAGCTTCTCTCGAATGGTGACCGTTGGGAAACCGAAATTGCGCAAAACATCGCTTTGGATGCTCCTTACCGTTAAGAGCTTGGGATAAAAAAGTGTTTATGAAAAAAATCATATGCCAATACCAGGCTCGTAAAGAAAGGGTAGCTCGATGATCGTTCAAGCTCTCGTCTTTTATGTATTCGCTACAATCTCCATCGCTTCGGCTATTATGGTGATCTCTTCCCGAAACCCGGTTCACTCTGTGTTGTTCCTGATTTTGTGCTTCTTCAATGCTGCAGGACTTTTCGTTCTGATGGGCGCTGAATTCCTGGCCATGATTTTAGTTGTTGTTTATGTCGGGGCCGTTGCCGTTCTCTTCCTGTTTGTTGTCATGATGCTCGATATTAATATCGAAAAAGCGCGGCAGGGCTTGAAGCAACATTTGATACTTGGTGGCTCTATCGGTCTTGTCCTTCTGGTTGAGCTGGTTCTCATCCTGTCTTCGACCTTTGCATCGCCAGAGGCTGTGGCTGTGGCTTCTGTGCCAATACCGAATATCGATGTGGTACATAATACCCGGGCATTGGGGCAGGTTCTCTACACTAAATATGTATATCTCTTCCAGGCTTGTGGAATGATCCTTCTTGTTGCGATGATCGGTGCGATTGTGCTGACACTGCGTAAACGGGAAGGGGTTCGTAAGCAGGTCATTTCTGACCAGGTAAATCGTACCCGTGAAGAGTCCGTTGAAATCAAAAAAGTAACCAGCGGGAGTGGTATCTAACCATGTTAGAAATTGGTCTGGCCCATTACCTGATTGTTGCGGCAGTTCTGTTTACACTGGGCGTCTTTGGCATCTTTCTTAATAGAAAGAACGTTATCGTTATTTTGATGTCGATTGAGCTTATGTTACTCGCCGTTAACATCAATTTTGTGGCTTTCTCAACCCATATGGGCGATCTGGTTGGCCAGGTCTTCGCCGTCTTTATTTTAACCGTTGCAGCTGCAGAAGCGGCGATTGGTCTGGCGATCCTGGTAATCTACTTCCGTAATCGCGGCTCTATCGCGGTTGAAGATATTAACATGATGAAGGGCTAATCCGACGATGGAATACTTTATAGTCTTTCTGCCTTTGCTGGGCGCTTTTATCGCAGGCCTTTTTGGCAAGGTGATTGGTGACCGCGGGGCACAAGTTCTAACCACGGGGTTATTGCTTGTATCCGCTGTTCTTTCTTTTGCCGTTTTCAAAGATGTAGCGCTTGATGGCAATGCGCGTATTTCGCCTGTATTTACCTGGATCAACTCTGGTGATCTTCAGTTATCCTGGGCATTGAAAGTTGATACGCTTACAGCCGTGATGCTGATTGTTGTAACCGTGGTCTCCTCCATGGTGCATCTATATTCCATCGGATATATGTCCGAGGACAAATCGATTTCGCGCTTCTTCGCTTACCTGTCACTTTTCACCTTCTTTATGCTGATGCTGGTTACGTCTGATAACCTGGTTCAGATGTTCTTTGGTTGGGAAGGGGTTGGCCTTGCGTCCTATCTGCTCATTGGTTTCTGGTATGAAAAACCGTCTGCCTGTGCTGCGGCGATCAAGGCCTTTCTGGTGAACCGGGTTGCCGATATCGGGTTTGCGCTTGGCATCATGGGCGTTTTTGTTCTGTTCGGAACGGTCAATTTTGCCGAGATCTTCCCTCAGGCAGAGGCTCTTTCTACGGCTCAATTCACCTTCCTCGGGTTTGAAGGACACGCGCTGACAATTGTTTGTCTTCTCCTTTTTATTGGCGCTATGGGTAAATCAGCTCAGCTTGGTCTGCACACCTGGTTACCAGATGCGATGGAAGGCCCAACACCGGTTTCAGCTCTCATTCATGCGGCGACGATGGTGACAGCGGGCATCTTTATGCTCTGCCGTTTCTCTCCTGTATTCGAATATGCTCCGGCTGCTCTTGAAGTTGTGACCTACGTCGGTGCGGCAACAGCCTTTTTTGCGGCTACAATTGGTTTGACCCAATTTGATATTAAACGTGTCATTGCGTATTCTACCTGTTCACAGCTCGGTTATATGTTCTTCGCGATTGGTGTGTCTGCTTATGAGGGTGCCATTTTCCACCTGATGACCCACGCTTTCTTCAAAGCGTTGCTGTTCCTGGGGGCAGGTTCTGTCATCCACGCCATGCATCATGAGCAGGATATGCGCAAGATGGGCGGTATCTGGAAGATGATCCCGGCGACCTACATCTTGATGTGGATTGGCTCGATCGCTCTGGCAGGTTTGCCGCCTTTCTCAGGATTTTTCTCAAAAGATCTTATTCTGGAAGCTGCTTACGGTGCGCATACAACACAAGGTAACTTTGCATTCTGGGCAGGAACAGCTGCAGCCTTTATGACAGCGTTCTATTCCTGGCGTCTGATTATCATGACATTCCACGGTACGCCACGTGCGGATGAGCATACCATGCAGGGGGTTCATGAATCCCCGATGACGATGATGGTGCCGCTCATTGTTCTTGCTGTTGGCGCTGTATTTGCCGGTTGGTTGGGGTATAGCTATTTTGTTGGCGACGCCCGGGTTGATTTCTGGGGTGATGCAATTCTCGTTCTTGCTGGAAATGATAGCGTTGAGGCAGCACACCATGTTCCCACATGGGTGAAAATTGTTCCATTGGCAGCTGCTGTCAGCGGAATAGTACTGGCATATATTTTCTATATGTTTGTCCCAAGTCTGCCAGCAACTTTTGTCAGTCTTATCAAGCCAATCCATACTTTCGTTTACAGGAAATGGATGTTTGACGAACTTTATGACTTCCTGTTTGTGCGCCCGGCACTCAAACTTGGCCACTTTCTCTGGAAATCAGGGGATGGTGCTGTGATTGATGCTTATGGTCCTGATGGTGTAACGGCTCTGACACGCAGACTTGCGGGTAGAGCAAGTCGTCTCCAGAGCGGGTATGTCTACCACTATGCTTTTGCCATGCTGATCGGGGTTGTTTCCCTGGTTACCTGGTACATTGTTACCAACGCGGGTTAGAAGCTATGCAAGATCATATTCTCTCTATCGTGACCTTTGCACCTTTGCTTGGTGCCTTGTTCATACTTCTTATCCGTGGCGATAATGAAGAAGCTGTTGCCAAAAATTCCCGCTGGGTTGCCTTGTGGGTTTCCGGGGTGACGTTTGTTGTCTCCCTTCTTCTCTGGACCGGATTTGAGCGTGGAACCGCTGAATTTCAGTTCGTCGAAGAAGTTGAATGGATGCCATCTCTTGGGCTGACCTATCGAATGGGCGTTGATGGTATCTCGGTACTCTTTGTGCTGCTTTCAACCTTGCTGACACCAATTTGTATTCTCTCTTCATGGGGGCCTGTTAAAACCCGTGTTAAAGAATACATGGTTTCTTTCCTTATTCTGGAAACCATGATGGTGGGCATGTTCTGTGCCTTGGATATCGTTGTCTTCTATATCTTCTTCGAAGGTGTTCTTATTCCCATGTTCCTGATTATCGGGATCTGGGGCGGTGCACGTCGTGTATATGCAGCATTCAAATTGTTTCTCTATACTCTTGCCGGTTCTGTTCTGATGCTCGTGGCCATCTTGGCCATGTATTACGAAGCAGGCACCGCAGATATTACAGAGCTGCTTTCCTACGACTTCCCTCTGGAAATGCAGAAATGGCTCTGGGTTGCTTTCTTTGCGTCTTTTGCTGTGAAAGTACCTATGTGGCCGGTTCACACCTGGCTGCCGGATGCGCACGTTGAAGCGCCCACTGCAGGGTCCGTGATCCTTGCGGGTGTTCTCCTTAAAATGGGTGCTTATGGCTTCTTGCGTTTCTCACTGCCGATGATGCCTGATGCCTCCGTTTACTTTACACCGCTGATTTACACGTTATCGATTGTCGCAGTGATCTACACTTCTCTCGTTGCGCTTGCACAAGAAGACATGAAAAAGCTGATTGCCTATTCATCCGTTGCGCACATGGGATTTGTCACGATCGGAATTTTTGCAGCTAACCAGCAAGGTGTAGAAGGGGCGATCTATCAGATGCTCTCTCACGGTATTGTATCAGCGGCACTCTTCCTTTGTGTTGGTGTTATCTATGACAGGATGCATACGCGTATGATTGCAAGCTACGGCG
>MABB01000062.1:13146-21378 GCA_002162915.1 Rhodospirillales bacterium 47_12_T64 | reverse complement strand
GCATGCCTGTTTATGCATTGTTGTTCATGGTCTTTATGCTGGCATCTGTCGGGTTGCCGGGCACTGGTGGCTTCGTTGGTGAGTTTCTTGTTCTTGTGGGAGCTTTCAAGGCCAATACCTGGGTCGCTGCACTGGCGGCAACCGGTATGGTGCTTGGTGCTGCTTATATGCTCTGGCTTTATCGCAAGGTTATGTTTGGCAAGCTCGAGAAAGACGATTTGAAGTCTTTGATGGATCTCAGTCTTCGTGAAAAAGCCATTTTTGCTCCTTTGATTGTGATCACTCTTTGGATGGGTATTTATCCGCCAAGCTTCCTTGATGTGATGTCCGCTTCTGTGAGTAATCTCGTTAACAACTATGAGACTGCAATTGCAGCCTCAAACGCCGCGCCTATGTTTGCGCAGGTCTTTGGTCAATAGAGGGTCTATCAAGATGATCACAACAGATCTATCACTGGCATTGCCCGAGATTTTCCTGGCATGTGCAGCAACGGTTCTTCTGATCTACGGGGCATATGCGGGTAAAAACACGGCCAGCTTTGTATCTGCAATGTCAGTTGCCGTTCTGGCTATCGCCTTTGCAATTATCTTCCTGGGTGACCGCCCGGCAGGGATTGCTTTCGAAGGGCTGTTTGTTGTCGATGCCTATGGCGATTATATGAAGCTTGTTGTCCTTGTGGCATCTGGTTTCGGTATTCTCATGACCCAACGTTTTGTTGAGCGGGAGGGCATGGCCAAATTTGAAATCCCGGTCCTGATGCTTCTCGCGACTTTGGGTATGTTGATGATGGTCTCAGCAAATGACCTGATGTCACTATACGTTGGTTTGGAACTGCAAAGTCTTGCTCTCTACGTTATTGCGGCAATCCGCCGTGAAAACCTGCGTTCTTCCGAAGCTGGCCTGAAGTACTTTGTTCTTGGTGCTTTGTCATCGGGGATGTTGCTGTACGGTTGTTCCTTGATTTACGGATTTACTGGTACAACAGATTTCGATACGCTTGGCGCTGTTTTATCTAGTGCTGCGAATACTGATCAGGCACCTCAGATTGGACTTATTGTCGGTTTGGTTTTTGTCTGTGCTGCAATCGCCTTTAAAATTTCAGCTGTTCCATTTCACATGTGGACCCCCGATGTGTACGAAGGTGCGCCAACGCCAGTAACCGCATTCTTTGCTTCCGCACCAAAGGTCGCTGCTATTGCGCTCTTTGCACGCTTGCTCAGCGATCCCTTTGGATCACTTGTCAGCGAATGGCAGCAGATTATTGTCTTTGTTGCTTTGGCTTCCATGATCCTGGGCTCTTTGGCGGCGATCAAACAGACCAATATCAAACGACTGATGGCTTACAGTTCTATTGGTAATATTGGTTTTGCTCTGGTGGGTCTGGCAGCAGGTACTGAAGAAGGTATAACGGGTCTTATCATTTACATGACCATTTACATCTTCATGAACATGGGGACTTTTGCATGTATTCTCAGCATGCGTCAGAAAGGAACCATGGTTGAGAATATCGACGATCTGAAAGGCTTGAGTAAAACAAGTCCGATGATGGCGTTTGCCCTGACAATCTTCATGTTCTCCATGGCGGGGATTCCCCCACTTGCTGGTTTCTTTGCAAAGTATGTGGTTTTTGCCGCTGCGGTGAACGCCGGGCTTACAACACTTGCTGTAATTGGTGTCCTGGCTTCTGTAATCGGTGCGTTTTATTACCTTCGTATTATCAAGGTTATGTACTTTGATGAGCCAAGTTCTTCCTTTGATAAACCAATCGGTAACGAGATGACTGCAGTATTGACAGTATCTACTGCCTTTATTGTATTCTTCATTCTGTTTTCCACACCGATTATGGATGGGGCTGCTGTTGCCGCTTCTGCTTTATTCGCAGGGTAATCATATTATGAAGGGCTCTTCGTCCTTAAACATTCCAACTTCTTTTAACCTGCATAGTAGGGATGAAGTCGGAAGTACAAATGACGAAGTTCGCCTTCTTGCGGAACAAGGGGCCCAGGACGGCACAATCGTCTGGGCCCTTCGTCAATCTGCAGGAAGAGGGCGACAGGGACGAACATGGGTAAGCCCGGAAGGAAATCTCTACTTCTCCATACTTCTGCGTCCAACTGTTTCCATTGCAGAGGCAGCCAATATAAGCTTTGTTGCATCACTGGGACTGGCTGATGCGGTCAGAAAGTTTGCACCTGAATTTAACATAACTCTCAAGTGGCCAAATGACGTTTTGATCGATGGAAAAAAAGTTTCTGGTGTTCTGCTTGAGAGCAAAGCAAATACATTGGGTAAGCTTGAATACCTCATCATGGGAATTGGCATTAATCTTAAGCACTATCCTGAAGATGCGCGATATCCAGCAACAAGCTTGTTAGAGAAAAATACTGGCAGCACTCTTAAACCGGGTGAAATGTTAGAAGCTTTTCTCAATAATTTTGACCCTTGGTACAAACTATGGAACAAAGAGGGCTTTGGTTCTGTGAGGGTTGCTTGGTTGGATCAGGCTCACGGGGTCGGAGATAAAATATATGTTCGCCTTCCCGGAGAAACTCTTTCTGGTCGATTTGTAACAATTGACCAAGACGGGGCTCTTGATCTTGATCTGGACAGTGGTAAACAGCGTTTAATCACTGCGGGCGATGTCTTCTTCGCCACGTCATAAATAGAGATTTTGTTATGCTGCTCGTAATTGATTCAGGGAATACCAACGTCGTTTTTGCTGTTTATGATGGCAAGGATCAGAAGGGATACTGGCGTGCGACCAGTGACAGCAAAAAGACCTCTGATGAATATGCTGTCTGGTTAACGCAACTTATGGCGCTAAAGGGGCTCGTCCCCGAAGATATTTCTGGTGCCATTCTTGCCAATGTTGTTCCTGCTTCAACCTACAACCTGACTTCACTTTGCAAGGCGTATTTCAACTGTATGCCCCTGATGGTCGAACTCGGGAAAATTGACCTTGGTTTGGAGGTTCGAATCGATCACCCCGAACAGGCAGGTGCTGATCGGTTGGTGAATGCCGTTGCAGGTTATCGTCGGTATGGTGGTAACTTGATCATGATTGATTTCGGTACGGCGACAACATTTGATATTGTCGGCGCAGATGGTGCCTATGAGGGAGGGGTCATTGCTCCCGGAGTAAACTTATCGGTTGATGCTTTGTATATGGCTTCTGCCAAATTGCCGCGTATTGATATCAAACGTCCAGAGAAGATAATAGGCAAAGCGACTGTCCCCGCCATGGAGTCCGGAATATTCTGGGGATATATCTCTATGGTGGAAGGCATGGTTAAACGTATTCGAGAAGAATACGGCGCGCCAATGAAGGTCGTTGCGACGGGTGGATTGGCACAACTTTTTGTCACTGCTACCGATGTCATCGATCACATTGACAAAGATGTAACACTTCGTGGGTTGATCGCGATTTATGAGCTGAATAGCCAGAAAGACTGAGTTAGATATAAATTATGAGTAAATCTGTGATCCCTAAAAAAGACGAGCTTTTGTTTCTGCCTCTTGGTGGAACAGGCGAAATCGGCATGAACCTCAATCTCTATGGCCATGATGGCAAATGGTTGATGGTTGATCTTGGAATTTCCTTTGCTGATGGGGGCAAATTCCCGGGTATTGATGTAATCATGCCTGATCCCGAGTTTATCGAGAAACAACGCGAAAACCTTGTTGGCCTGGTCTTAACCCATGCTCATGAGGATCATATTGGGGCAGTTCCCCATCTATGGGCTGATTTGCGGTGCCCGATTTTCTGCACCCCCTTTACCAAATCGATGGTTTATTCAAAATTGGTTGAGGCTGGGTTAGAAGATCAGGCTGAGATCACAGTGATACCTGTTGCTGGAAAGTTCTCTGCGGGTCCATTTGAGATTGAGTTGGTTTCAATGACCCACTCAATACCTGAGCCAGCATCGCTTCTAATTCGGACATCTTGCGGTACTGTCTTTCATTCCGGTGATTGGAAATTTGATCCTGAACCACTTGTTGGTCCGCATTACGACAAGAAACGTCTGCAATCACTTGCTGATGAAGATATTTTGGCAATGATTAGTGATTCAACCAATGTTATGAACTCAAGTGAATCCGGATCAGAAGCTTCCGTTCGAAATGGTTTGGTTGATGCCATTTCTAAATGTACCGGCCGTGTGGCTGTAACCTGTTTTGCCAGTAATGTTGCGCGGGTTGAATCCGTTATGAAGGCCGCCGAAATCTGTGGTCGCCGGGTTGTATTACTTGGCCGCTCCATGCACAGAATTTATTCAGCAGCGCGTGAAAATGGATACCTGCAAAACGTAGCCCCTTTGCTATCCGAAGATGAGTTTTCTTATATCCCGCCTAGTGAAGTCGTTGTTCTTTGTACAGGTAGCCAAGGAGAGCCGCGCTCAGCCCTGTCGCGCTTATCCACGGATGGCTTTAAGAATGTATATCTAGAGGAAGATGATACGATCATTTTCTCTTCGAGGATTATTCCTGGAAACGAAACCTCTATCTACAAGCTACAAAACAACCTGTCTGAACTCGGTGTGCGCATCATCACAGATAAAGATGAACACGTTCATGTTTCCGGCCACCCGGGAAAAGAAGAAGTTAAAAAGCTATATGAGTGGGTGCAGCCGAAAATATCCATTCCTGTTCATGGTGAAGCCCGCCATCTTCGTGCGCACGCAAAACTTGCTGGTGAATGTGGCGTAAAAACGCGAATTGTAGCTAAAAACGGTGATTTAATCCGTCTGGCACCGGGAAAGCCGGGTAGGGTTTCAGAAGTATATTGTGGATTACTGGCAATTGAATCCCGTCGATTGGTTCCCTTGAATAGCCCAATTATCGTCGCACGTCAGAAGATGATGTATAACGGTTCGGCAGTTGTGACGCTTGTCATTGATGAAGCATTTAAACTGGCTGTCACACCTCAATTGACTATTCAGGGTGTCATTGATCTTGAAGACGAGGCCGATAATTTTGAAGATGTTATTGGTACTGTACGTGACGCGTTAAGATTGCTGAAAAAAGCTGACATGAAACGTGATGAAGTCGTTCGTGAAGTTGCTATCCGTGCTGTTCGTCGTCATTGCAACAAACGATATGGAAAAAAACCAGTTACGGATGTTCATATCATTCGATTGAACGACTTTTTTGAGTAAAGAGGCAAAACATGATCGGTAGATTAAACCATGTGGCTATTGCGGTGCCTGATTTGGATGCAGCAGTTGCTCAATACAAAAATGTGTTAGGTGCCACTGTTACAGATCCGGTTGATCAGCCTGATCATGGGGTAACCGTTGTGTTCGTGGAGCTTCCGAATACGAAGATAGAGTTTCTTTATCCATTGGGTGAAAAATCTCCAATTCTCAATTTTCTTGAAAAGAACCCGGCAGGCGGCATTCATCACATCTGTTATGAGGTCGATGATATTTTGGCTGCGCGCGATAAGTTGAAAGCTGAAGGTGCCCGGATACTGGGAGACGGTGAGCCCAAAAATGGAGCGCATAACAAACCAGTTCTGTTTTTGCATCCGAAAGACTTCTGCGGGACATTGGTTGAGCTTGAACAAGCCTGATAATTTTTTGTGAGTAAAGTTTATGAATTGGGTAACAGGTATATTGGTTTATGTGGTTATCTGGTGGCTTATTTTCTTTATGGCTTTGCCTTTTGGTGTAAAGCCTGTTGAAAATCCCGAAGTGGGTAATGAACCTTCAGCACCAGCTAATCCCATGTTAGGACGCAAAGCTCTTATTACGAGTGCCGTTTCTGCTGTTCTTTGGGGCGTGGCTTATTTTATTATCACCAATAAAATTATCACGATTGGTGAGTTGCCTTATTAAGTCACTGATTAGAGATATATTGTAATCCTTTGATTACAGCCCCTTAAATTATCTTCATTGTATATAAATAGCCTGCGGTTATCCTGACCGCAGGCTATTTTTGTTTATCAAACTAATTTCTTGCGGTGATGAATATGTCTAAGTTCCATACCCTCAGAATTACCAACTCGTGGCTGACATCAAGAGTAAGCCTGGCAACATTAAGCCCGGTAACACTGGTTATGGCGACCCTGAGTATGGGGGTTATCGTTGGGCCGGTTCTTGCGCAGGCACAACCTGATGCTGTGGTGAAAATTACTCGGGAAGATTGTTCCAGGTTAATCAGGCATCAACCCTCTGACGATGTAGCCTACACGCCGGGTGTTACCAAACGAGGTAAGAAAGTTGTCTCTGCTGATCTCAATTCACAGCCGATAACATTACCTGATGTGATTAGAATTCCAATTACTGTCGATCTCTTCGAACGCTATAACATCCCCGCTAATCAGGCTAATTTCGAAGCAGAAGCCGAAATAGGTGTTGTCGAAGTTCACAAAGACGGCAGCTCCTATTTTAATGGGCAGCCTCTACAAGACGAAGAGCAACGTGAGCTCGCCCAAAAATGTCAGAATATCATCAAGAACGGGAGATAGTTGACTTTCTTCGATCAACTTAAGCTCCCGTGATCCTTTCTATAAGGCACTGTCTTGATATCTATTTGTCATGCATGGACAAGTGATCCTTGATCCCATATACATGACCCCAATATTTTCCAGCTATGAACACTGGATCAATCCGTCCAAATACAATTTTTAACGTTCCAGGATACAGAAATGCGCCTTTCTGCTTATTTCCTTCCTACTTTGAAGGAAAACCCCACCGAGGCCCAGATTGTCTCACACCGCTACATGCTTCGTGCTGGTATGATCCGCCAGGCGACATCTGGGATTTACTCGTGGTTGCCTCTAGGCCTTAAGGTCTTGAGAAAAATCGAGCAAATTGTCCGGGAAGAACAGAATCGTGCTGGGGCATTGGAAATTCTAATGCCGACAATCCAGCCTGCAGATCTTTGGCGTAAGTCTGGACGTTACGATGATTACGGCAAGGAAATGCTGCGTATTCAAGATCGTCATGGTCGTGATATGCTCTATGGACCAACCAACGAAGAGTTGGTGACTGAAATTTTTGCCAATTCGGTGAAAAGTTATAAAGATTTGCCAAAAAACCTCTATCACATCCAGTGGAAATTCCGCGATGAGGTGCGTCCCCGTTTTGGCGTGATGCGCGGTCGCGAATTCTTTATGAAGGATGCCTATTCCTTCGACATCGATTTTGAAGCTTCCAAAGCTGCTTACAACCGTATGTTCGTCTCGTATCTGCGGACGTTTGAGCGTCTAGGTTTGCGTGCCATTCCGATGGCTGCTGATACCGGACCAATCGGTGGTGAACTCAGTCATGAGTTTATCATTCTTGCTGATACAGGTGAGTCCGAAGTTTTCTGTCATTCTGATTTCCTTGAAAAAGCTTCGCCATCCTCAGCTGTCGATTATAGCAGTGACCTGCAGCCAATCGTGGATGACTGGACAAGTATCTATGCTGCTACTGACGAAATCTATGTTCAATCTGATTTTGAAGACTCAGTGCCTGAAGATAAACGCGTGCAGTGCCGCGGTATTGAAGTTGGGCATATCTTCCATTTCGGTACAAAGTACTCTGAGCCGATGGGGGCGACTGTCTTGAACAAGGAAGGCCAGAATGTACCTGTCTTCATGGGATCATATGGTATCGGCGTTTCCCGTCTTCTCGGCGCTATTATCGAAGCCAGCCACGATGAAAATGGTATCATTTGGCCGGAAGCTGTTGCCCCTTACAAGGTGGGCTTGATCAACCTTAAGGTTAAAGACGAAGCCTGTGTAAAAGCTTGTGATGATCTTTATCAGAAGTTCAACTCTGCTGGTGTTGATGTTCTCTATGATGACAGAGATACTTCTGCTGGTGGTAAGTTCAAGGACATGGATCTGATTGGTGTACCTTGGCAGCTGGTTATTGGTCCTCGCGGCCTTAAAAATGGCGTAGTTGAGTTAAAAAATCGCAAGACTGGTGAAAAAGAAGAGATGTCTCTAGAGGCCGCTCTTTCAAAACTGGGCCTTTAAAACACAACTGAGCAGAATTAGACGGGAGTGGGGAGTTAATGATTTTTGGTGCCTTTGAACGATTGGTTGCTCTTCGCTACCTCCGTTCCCGTCGAAAAGAAGGTTTTATATCGGTCATTGCCGGGTTTTCCCTTGTCGGTATTGCCTTAGGCGTTGCCACGCTGATTATTGTGATGTCAGTGATGAACGGTTTCAGGCAGGAATTACTTGGTCGTATCCTTGGAGTGAATGGCCATTTGGCTGTCATGGGTGTTCAGGGCGATCTT
>MABB01000062.1:0-13069 GCA_002162915.1 Rhodospirillales bacterium 47_12_T64 | reverse complement strand
GGTAATGGTTACTGCCAGCGGTACGGCCACTGGTGGGCTCGTTCGTGGAATGGCCCCCAAAGACTTAAAAGCCCGCGCTTTGATTGCAGAAAAGATCGTGGCGGGATCTCTTGATGATTTTCACGGGAATAATGCAGTTGTTATTGGCGCGCGTCTTGCTCAAAGTTTACGCTTGGGGGTTGGCGACAAGATTACCTTGATATCACCGAATAGTGCGGTAACCGTATTTGGCTCTATACCGAGGTTAAAGGCCTATACCATCGCGGCGCTGTTTGATGTTGGGATGTACGAATACGACAGTAGTTTTATCTACATGCCTTTGGACGCTGCGCAAATATTTTTCGAATTGGATGGAAAAGTAAATACGATCGAGGTTTTTGTTGATAACGTTGATATGACAACACCCATTCGTCGAGAAATTCATCAATCGCTTGGCACCAGTATTCGCACCCAGGACTGGCAACAATCAAATTCAAGTTTCTTCAATGCTATTCAGGTAGAGAGGAACGTTATGTTCCTCATTCTCTCTCTCATTATTCTTGTTGCGGTATTCAACATTGTCTCTGGCCAGATTATGCTGGTGAAGGATAAGGGGAGAGACATTGCGATTTTGAGAACGATGGGAGCGACCCGGGGAATGATCTTGCGTGTATTCTTTCTCAGTGGTGCTTCTATTGGTATTTTCGGTACCTTGTTGGGCTTTATCCTTGGATTATCGTTTGCCGCAAATATCGAAACGCTACGTCATTGGCTGGAAGGATTTACCGGAACCAATCTTTTTGACGCTGAAATTTATTTCCTCTCTAAGCTTCCTGCGGTTGTCGACCCGACTGAAGTCATTCAAATCGTTGGCATGGCCTTGTTTTTCTCCTTCCTTGCGCCGATCTTTCCGGCATGGCGCGCCGCACGTCTGGATCCTGTAGAGGCGATCCGCTATGAGTAATGCTATTAAGGGCTTGTCCCTCTCCAACGTGAACAAGACTTATCGTCAGGGCCGAAAAGAATTACATGTCTTGAATAATGTCAGTTTTGATCTGG
Organism: Rhodospirillales bacterium 47_12_T64; assembly: GCA_002162915.1. Classification (GTDB taxonomy): domain Bacteria; phylum Pseudomonadota; class Alphaproteobacteria; order Kiloniellales; family Kiloniellaceae; genus Kiloniella. The sequence continues at coordinate 12,031 of MABB01000062.1, read as the reverse complement.
TGCCTGGTGAAATCGTTGCCCTTGTTGGGCCATCAGGAGCTGGTAAATCAACATTGCTTCATAGTGCCGGGTTATTGGAAAAGCCTGATAGCGGGGACATTCTGGTGAACGGGACATCCTCTGCTTCTTTAAACGATAAGCGTAGAACGGCACTTCGCAGAGATACCATTGGCTTTGTCTATCAATATCACCATCTTCTCCCTGAGTTTTCTGCCGTTGAGAATGTTATCCTGCCACAGATGATTACTGGACTATCCAAAAAGAAAGCCCACAAACGAGCGAGTGAATTGCTGGATATGGTTGGGCTTGCCGAGAGGATTTCTCATCGACCTGGTGAGCTATCTGGTGGTGAGCAACAACGCGTGGCAATTGCGCGTGCTCTTGCCAATGCACCGTCTGTATTATTAGCGGATGAGCCTACAGGTAACCTTGATCCGGAAACAGCCAACCGTGTTTTTGAGCTCCTTCTGAATCTGGTTCGATCTGTTAGATTGACTGCACTGATTGCAACGCATAATCATGAGTTGGCAAAACGTATGGATAGAGTTCTCCATTTTGAAAACGGTAAAATTTGTTAATTTTCAATATAGATTTTGCCTTAATATAATCTGTTATTTATCTGATATTAAACGGTAAATATAATTGTTAGCGAAAGCCTGGCGTATAATTTGCGCCGGGTTTTATTTTGCATTGCCCCGCTTTTTTGGGGTATTAGTAGTTTGATTTATTTGGCTCAGTTTTGGGCTTATTCTGAGGTAGTTTTATGGCTTATGCTGATTTTGTTCATCTACGGGTTCACTCGGCCTATTCCCTTTCTGAGGGGGCGATAAAGGCCAAGGAACTGGTAGAGTTATGCAAAAAGCATGATATGCCTGCTGCGGCAATGACCGATAGCAATAATATGTTTGGGGCGCTTGAGTTCTCACTTGCCGCGAAGGCGGCAGGCGTGCAGCCCATTCTCGGCACCCAGCTTATGGTTGGTCGCGATGATGCGGATCAACGCACGGGTGCTATTGCGCCAGAGCCTGATCAGTTGGTGCTTTTGGCACAAAACCAAACGGGTTATATGAACCTTATGCATTTGGTTTCTCACGCCTATATGGAAACTGAATCAGGACTTACGCCGCAAGTCTCTCTCGATCATCTCGCCGAATGCCATGAAGGTATTATTGCCCTTACAGCTGGTCCTAAAGGGGCTGTTGGGCGGCTTTTATTGGAAAACCGTAGCAGCGATGCCGAAGCCATGCTGACAAAGCTTGCTGGGATTTTTCCCGGTCGACTTTATGTTGAGCTTATGCGCCATGGTATGCGTGAAGAAAGAGGAACAGAAGATCGGCTGGTTGAGCTTGCGTATAAATACGACATTCCACTTGTTGCAACAAATGAAGCCTTTTTTGCTGCTGAGGATATGTATCTTCCTCACGATGCGTTGATCTGTATTGCAGAGGGGGCTTACGTTTCTCAAAGCGAACGGCGACGTTTGACAAGAGAACACCGTTTTAAATCATCGGATGAAATGAAACGCCTTTTCGCCGATATACCCGAAGCAATTGCCAATACACTTTTGATTGCCAAGCGTTGCTCGTGGTTTGTTGAGCCAATCGCGCCAATTTTGCCGGCGTTCGATACTGGCGCGGGTCGGTCTGAAGTTGAGGAGCTAAGGCATTTATCCGAAGTCGGTTTGGAAAGTCGCTTGAATAAACATGTTTTCACCGAAGGCATGGATGACGAAAAAAGAACCGAAGTTGCAAAACCTTATTATGAACGCCTGGAATACGAGCTCGGCATCATCGAGCAAATGGGTTTCCCCGGATACTTTCTGATTGTTGCTGACTTTATTATGTGGGCGAAAGATCAGTCAATTCCTGTCGGTCCCGGTCGTGGTTCCGGTGCGGGTTCCGTTGTTGCCTGGGTGTTAACGATTACAGACTTGGATCCTTTGCGTTGGGGACTTCTGTTCGAGAGGTTCCTCAATCCTGAACGTGTGTCCATGCCCGATTTTGATATCGATTTTTGTCAGGATAAACGGGACAAGGTTATAACCTATGTTCAAGATAAGTATGGTCGGGACAAAGTTGCCCAGATTATTACCTTTGGTAAGCTTCAGGCCAAGGCTGCGCTACGCGATGTTGGCCGTGTGCTGCAGATGCCCTATCCTCAAGTGGACAGGCTTAGTAAGTTAATACCAAATAATCCGGCTAACCCAACGTCGTTACCAGAAGCTATCGCCCAGGAACCGCTCTTGAGAGAAATGGCGCGAACAGACGAGACGGTTGATAACCTGCTAAAAGTTGCCCAGAAGATTGAGGGTTTGTATAGACACGCATCAACTCACGCTGCGGGTGTTGTGATCGGTGACAGACCTTTAGACCAGCTGGTGCCTCTCTACCGTGATCCTCGTTCTGATATGCCCGTGACACAGTTCAACATGAAGTTTGTTGAACAGGCAGGTTTGGTTAAGTTTGATTTTCTTGGCCTAAAAACCCTGACCGTGCTTGAGCGTGCATGTGAATTTATTCGAGATGCAGGAACATCGATTAACCTCAGTGAAGTCCCTCTCGATGATCCCGCTTCTTTTGAACTTTTGGGCAAGGGGGATACTGTTGGAGTATTCCAACTGGAATCAACGGGCATGCGTGATGTCCTCAAACGCATGAAGCCAGATCGGTTTGAAGATATTATCGCGGTTGTTGCTCTGTATCGCCCGGGTCCTATGGAGAATATTCCGAGTTACATTCGGCGGAAAAAGGGGGAGGAAGCTCCTGACTATATGCATCCGTTGATCGAGGATATTCTCAAAGAGACTTATGGCATCATGATCTATCAAGAACAGGTCATGCAGATTGCGCAATTTCTCTCTGGATATTCTCTTGGCAGTGCTGATCTTCTGCGCCGTGCTATGGGTAAAAAAATTCAGGCAGAAATGGATGCACAGCGAAAAATATTTGTTGAAGGTGCGGTTCAAAACAAGGTTAAAGCTACAAAAGCAGATGAAATATTTGATCAGGTTAATAAGTTTGCCGGATACGGCTTTAACAAAAGCCATGCCGCAGCTTATGCGTTGGTTGCTTACCACACGGCCTATTTGAAAGCGAACTTCCCCGTAGAGTTTATGGCCGCGTCCATGACTTATGACCTTACAAACACCGACAAGTTGAACATTTTCAGGCAGGAACTTTCGCGTTTGAAAATTCCTCTGCTGGTTCCTGATATCAATAATTCCTACGCAGAATTTATGGTGGAAATCCAAGAAGACGGGAATAAAGCAGTTCGTTATGCGATGGCTGCTGTGAAGAATGTAGGCGAACAGGCGATTGAGAATATTACCAATGAGCGCGGTATAAACGGCCCTTTCAAAGACCTTACCGATTTTGTTGCCAGGGTCGATGCCAAGACAATCAATAAGAGGTTGGTCGAGAATTTATCAAAGGCAGGTGCTTTTGATAGTTTGATGGATAACCGCCAGAAAGTATTCTTGGGCGCGGAAAATATCGTCCGTAATATTTCGGCCGCTGCTCAGGAGCGAAACAGCGATCAGGTTAATCTCTTTGGTGGCGAAGACAATGGCCCGATGATTGAGCTTGCTTTGCCAAAAGTTCCTGACTGGCCAGAGCTTGAACGCTTGAAGCATGAGTTCGATGCAATTGGATTTTATCTTTCATCCCACCCGATTGATACCTACACGCAAATCTTGAAGAGGCTGCGTGCCGTCAATATTCAGGAAGCCATACAGCAAACTAAACGTAATAAAGGGCAGGGTGGGCCGATCAAAATTGGTGCTATCGTTTTGGGGAAACAAGAGCGTATCTCTAAAAAAGGGTCCAAGTTTGCCTTCGTTCAAATCTCGGATGCTTTTGGTACTATAGAGGCAATGGTTTTTTCCAATGTTCTTATGACGAACCGGGAAATGCTAGAAAGCAATGTTCCTCTTCTTGTTTCACTTACGGGGGAGGTCAAGCCGGATGATGATGAACCTCGATTCTTATTACAGGCCGTTAAACCTCTGGATGAAGCTGCCTCTCTAACCGACACCGGACTGAAGCTTTATATAAGCAGTGAAACGCCTCTGGTGCCTTTAAAGACGGTGCTGGATCAACATGCCGTTGCCGGTCGTGGGCGGATATCTATCGTCCTCGGGCTTCATGATGGACAAGAGGTGGAACTGGAGCTGCCAAAAGGGTATACTGTTTCACCGCCAATTCGACAGGCAATCAAGGCGATTGAAGGGATCGATTTGGAGGAGGTGTAGGGATTTGTTCTGTTTCGTTTGATGGATTGTATTTGTTTGCCATCTGGTGTCAGAAAAGACTTGCATCCATTGCTGTAGGGGAGTATCACCCGCAGCATTACTAAGAAAACACGTGGGCTTAACGGGGTCGGTTTTCCGATCACTGTTTCTGGTGTTTCCATACGAAATGGAGATTACGGCCTGCGGAAGTTTAACCGGAAGAGAAAAGGTTTCATTTTATGGCGCTTCCTACTTTTACAATGCGCCAGCTTCTAGAAGCTGGTGTTCACTTTGGTCACACAACCCGTCGTTGGAACCCAAAGATGTCTCAGTACATTTTTGGTGCACGCAATGGCATTCACATTCTCGATCTTCAGCAGTCAGTTCCTATGCTGCACAAAGGTCTTGCTTTTACACGTGAAGTTGTTGCTGGTGGTGGCCGCGTTCTGTTCGTTGGAACAAAACGTCAGGCAAGTGAGAAAATGGCTGAATCAGCAAAACGCTGTGGTCAGTACTATGTGAACCATCGTTGGCTCGGCGGTATGCTGACCAACTGGAAAACTGTTTCCAACTCGATCCGTCTTCTGAAGGAGCTTGATGAGCGCCTCGAAAACGATCAGGGTGGCCTGACTAAAAAAGAACTTCTTAATCTTACTCGTAAGCGCGACAAACTAGAGCGCGCACTCGGTGGTATTAAGGAAATGGGTGGTATTCCGGATGTGATCGTTGTTATCGACACAAACAAGGAACACCTTGCAATTGCCGAAGCAACTAAATTGAAAATTCCAGTTGTCGGTATCCTTGATTCCAATTCTGATCCTGCTGACATTACTTTCCCAATCCCAGGGAATGACGATGCTATCCGTGCGATCAGCCTCTACTGTGATCTGTTTGCCGATGCGGTAATCGACGGTCTTCAGCAAGAGTTGACTGCATCTGGTACAGATATCGGTGCTGCTGAAGAAGCTCCTGTTGAGCAGTTGCCTGAAGAAGCGCCTGCCGAAGAAGCTCCGGCTGCTATTGCTGAAGAAGCTGCTCCGGTTCCTGCCGCCACCGAAGAAGCTCCTGCTCCTGCCGCTGAAGAGAAGCCAGCTGAAGAATCGGCCTCAAAGGAAGAAGCTGTAGCTGTTAAAGCTTAAGCTGTTCGCAAGTGAACAATGCGGAACGGCGGCGACAATGCCGCCGTTCTCGTGTTTGTGTTCTATGTTGATAATAAATTTCTGAAAAGAGATAGAAAATGGCCCAGATTACTGCTGCTCTGGTTAAACAACTTCGTGATCAGTCCGGTGCTGGCATGATGGATTGCAAAAAAGCACTTACTGAAACCGATGGTGATGTCGATGCTGCCGTAGATTGGCTTCGCAAAAACGGCCTTGCGGCTGCTGCGAAAAAATCCGGTCGAGTTGCTTCTGAAGGTCTTGTTGCCATTGCAACGGCTGGTAACAAAGGTGCTGTTGTTGAAGTGAACTCTGAAACTGACTTCGTTTCTCGTAATGAACAGTTCCAGTCATTTGTTTCTTCTGTGGCACAGCAAGCTATGACTGTTGGTGGTGATATTGAAGCCCTCGCCAGTGCTGACTTCCCAGGTGAAGACGGTTCTGTTGCTGATGCGCTTACCAAGCGTATTGCGACTATCGGTGAAAACATGAGCTTGCGTCGCACTGCTTCTCTTGAAGTAAGCGAAGGCGTTGTTGCCGCATACATTCACAACCAGACTGCTCCTGGTCTTGGTAAGATTGCTGTGTTGGTTGCCCTTGAATCTTCAGGTGATTCTTCTAAACTTGAAGCTTTCGGTAAGCAGGTAGCAATGCATGTTGCTGCGGCTAACCCACAGGCCTTGGATCGCGATTCTGTCGATGTGACTGCTCTCGAGCGTGAAAAAGAAGTGCTTTCTGATCAGGCGCGTGCTTCAGGTAAGCCTGAAGAAATCATCGAGAAAATGCTCGTTGGTCGTCTACGTAAGTATTACGAGGAAGTTTGTCTTCTTGAGCAAGGTTATGTTATCGACGGAGAAAACTCTGTTGGTAAAGCTGTAGAACTCTTCGCTAAAGATCTTGGTGCACCTGTTAAACTAACTGGTTTTGTTCGTTACCAGCTTGGTGAAGGCATTGAGAAAAAAGAAGAAGATTTTGCTGCTGAAGTTGCTGCAACACTCGGTAACTAAGTAAATTAAAATCTGGCTACGGTCTTTCTATTTTTTTAGACGGATCGTGGCCATTTTTGTATTCAAAATCACATACTTCCCCTATGATAGTCTTTTTTCGAGCACAATTACTCTTTAGAAGATGTGCTCAGGTTGGTTGATGAATTCCAGCTGATTGATAAAGAAGGTATGGGGGAAAGAGGAGATATCTGTGACAGATACACCCGGCTATAGACGCGTCCTGCTAAAACTCTCAGGTGAAGCCCTTATGGGGGATGGTCAGTTTGGCCTTGATCCTGAGACTGTGAACCAAATTGCTCTCGACATCAAAGAGGTTGTCGATAAGGGGATCGAAGTTTGTATAGTCGTCGGTGGAGGAAATATTTTCCGGGGATTGTCGGGTGCTGCAGCTGGTATGGAGCGATCCACAGCGGATTATATGGGTATGCTTGCTACTGTAATGAATTCATTGGCCATGCAAAACGCTCTTGAACAGGTTGGTGTTGCAACTCGGGTTCAAACCGCAATACCCATGGACACTGTCGCAGAACCATATATTCGCCGACGTGCTGAAAGGCATCTGTCAAAAGGTCGCGTTGTTATCTTTGGCGCTGGTACGGGTAACCCTTATTTCACAACAGATACGGCTGCTGCTTTGCGCGCCTCTGAAATGGGTTGTGAGGTTCTTCTCAAAGGGACGAAGGTTGATGGTGTTTATTCGGCTGATCCTGTAAAGGATCCTTCGGCGACACGGTTTGATACTCTCTCTTACAAACAGGTATTTACAGATGATCTGGGTGTCATGGATCATTCTGCTATTGCACTTACGCGTGAAAATAATATACCGATTGTAGTGTTTTCTATTTACGAAACAGGTTCTTTCGCTAAAGCAGTTAGCGGAAATGGCTGCTTCACTATTATTCAATAAGTAAGGGGATAGGCTGTGTCGCAAGATGCCCTCATTAAAGATTTGTCACGACGTATGGACGGAGCTCTTGAATCCCTCCATAAAGATTTTGTAGGACTAAGAACGGGTCGCGCATCTATTGCGTTACTTGATACGATCATGGTTGAAGCTTACGGGCAAGCTATGCCTCTTAATCAGGTTAGTACTGTTTCGGTTCCTGATTCTCGTATGCTTGCTGTTCAAGTCTGGGACAAATCAATGGTTGGTGCTGTTGAAAAGGCAATCAGGAATTCAGGCCTTGGATTGAACCCTTCCCCTGATGGGCAGTTGGTTCGCGTACCGCTTCCTCCTCTCTCGGAAGAGCGTCGTGTCGAGCTGTCAAAGATTGCTGGTAAATACTCCGAACAAAGTAAAGTTTCAGTTCGGAACGTTCGCCGAGACGGTATGGAATCTCTTAAAAAGATGGAAAAAGACGGTGATATCTCTCAGGATGAAATGCATTCCTGGGGGGATGAAATCCAGAAAATGACCGACACACATATTAAATCCATTGATGAAATTTCAGCGCAGAAAGAAGAAGAGATCATGCAAGTTTAGGCTTGAATGATCTTCTTAAAAAAGCGATGAAAAAAGGAATACCAAATCATATTGCTGTGATAATGGATGGCAATGGCAGGTGGGCAAAGGCGCGGCATTTACCGCGCGCTTTTGGGCACCGTAAAGGTGCTGAAGCTTTGCGTGAGTTATTAAAGTCCGCAATTGAAATTGGTATTCCTTATATGACGTTTTATAGCTTTTCCTCGGAAAACTGGAACCGTCCACAAAGTGAAATCAACGATATTATGGGATTGTTGCGTCGCTATCTTCAGAGCGAACTCGCAACTTTCCATAAAGCAGGGATAAGATTAAAGGTCATTGGCGATAGATCTCGTTTAGCTGATGATATTGTTCTGCTTATAGAAGATGCTGAGCGCCAGACGTTGAACAACGATAAGCTGACAGTTGTTATGGCTCTCAGTTACGGTGGCCGGCAGGAAATAGTCGAAGCTGCGCAAAGAATTGCAAATCAAGTTAAATCAGGCTCCCTCAATCCTGACCAAATAACCGAAAACGTGTTTGAGCAAGAACTATACACGCGCGATATCCCTGATCCTGACCTTTTGATTCGCACGAGTGGAGAGATGAGGATCAGTAATTTTTTATTATGGCAGCTCGCTTATAGTGAAATGGTTTTCGTTGAGAAAAATTGGCCTGATTTTTCAAAAAATGATCTACTTACTGCTATTGGGGAGTACCAAAAGCGTGACCGACGTTATGGATCAGCAGCCGAAACAGCCTAAAAAGAAGAGCGACCTCCTTGTAAGATGCCTGTCATCGATCTTGCTTGGACCCCCGGTTTTAGCCGCTGTGTATTATGGCTCTCCCTATAGTGATGTCTTGATCTTTCTCTGCGCAATTATTCTTGCGTGGGAATGGGCCACGATATGTGGGGAAGGTTCTTTAGGTCTCCCTGGAAAATTACTTATTCTATCGATTGCTATCGTTATGGGGATGGGCGCTGCGGGATATTTTTTCATCGCTCTGTGGGGGATTGCAGCGCTTGCGGTAACATTGTGGTTTCTAATCAGGATACTTTTAAAACAGGTCAAAGATACGAACTGGTATCTGCTTGGTTTTATTTATGTTTCAATAAGTTCTCTTGCCTTGTTGTGGCTCAGGAATAACCATGAAGATGGTTTGAATATCATTTTCTGGATACTTTTCGTCGTGTGGGCAACTGATATAGGTGCTTATTTTTCGGGTCGAAATTTTGGTGGACCTAAAATCGCCCCAAAGATAAGTCCAAAGAAAACATGGTCCGGTTTGGTTGGCGGTATGATGTCTGCCGCTGTGATAAGTTATGTTTTTGCGCAGTGGATGGTTAATGTTTCGCCTTTCGTGCTTGCAACGACAGGTGCGCTATTGGCTGTCGTCTCCCAAGCGGGTGATTTTTTTGAATCGCATCTGAAAAGAAAATTTGATGTTAAGGATTCAAGTAAATTAATCCCTGGCCATGGTGGTTTACTGGATCGGGTAGATGGGCTTTTGGCTTGTGCTATTGTGGTTGCCGGTTTTTACATTGTTTAGTTTGCGAGTAGTTGCTTAATGCTTTCCAGTCATGATCCTTCTCAAAAAACAACAGGTATTCTGAGTGAGCCGAGATCAATCACCGTTATGGGGTCTACGGGGTCGGTTGGCACGAGCACAGTAGATCTATTAATGAGATCTCCTGATCTTTTTACGGTTGAGGCTTTAACTGCTAATCAAAATGTTGATTTGTTGGCGAAGCAAGCAATTGAGCTGAATGCAAAGTTTGCCGTGGTTGCTGATCCTGGTCGTTATAGGGATCTGAAGAATGCATTGTCCGGGTCCGGTATCGAAGCCGGAGCAGGAGCCGACGCTTTGTTAGAGGCTGCCAATCGTCCCTCTGATATGGTTATGGCTGCGATCGTTGGATTTGCCGGTTTAGCGTCAACGCTTATGGCAATTAAACGGGGTGCGACGATACTCCTTGCCAACAAAGAAGCGCTGGTTTGTGCTGGAGATATGATGGTAAATGAGGTTCAGCGATACGGGGCAAAGTTACTGCCAGTTGATTCTGAGCACAATGCCATTTTCCAGGTTTTTGATTATAAAAACAGGGCGGGTATCGATCATATTACTCTTACGGCTTCTGGCGGACCTTTCCGGCTTTTTACCAAGTCTCAAATGGCTGATGTCACACCTGAGCAGGCTCTTGCTCATCCCAATTGGGATATGGGGTCAAAAATCTCGATCGATTCCGCCACTATGGTAAATAAAGGGCTGGAATTAATAGAAGCGGCATATTTATTCGACCTTCCTGAAGAACGAATAAAAGTGTTGATACATCCACAATCAATCATTCATTCGAGTGTTAGTTATGTTGATGGTTCTGTCTTGGCTCAACTGGGCTCCCCTGATATGAGAACTCCGATCGCTTGCGCTCTTGCATGGCCCGAGCGCATTCAGACGCCAGTGAAACCATTGAATTTGGTCGAAATTGCCAACTTGACGTTTGAGGCTCCTGATCATGAGAAGTTTCCTGCATTGGACCTCGCCCGTCGCGCCCTTCGTCAGCACAAAACCGTCATTTTAAATGCTGCGAATGAGGTGGCAGTTGACTGTTTCTTAAGGGAAAAGCTATCGTTTTCGAATATTCCAAAAATCATCCAGATGGCGTTAAATGACTTTGCAGCGCTACGGAATGGCAGCCTTGAGGAAATTGTAGAACTGGACAATGAAGTACGTCTGTGGAGCCAAGATTTAATAAAATGCAAAATGATCTGAATTTATTAGTCTAAGGGCTTTTGAATAGCTACTCAAACGGTTATCATGCCGTGCTTTATACGCCATATAATAATGTAACAACTATAATAAGTAAAATCTGATGGACTTTATTACAGCAACACTCGCATTTTTAGTACTTCTTACCGTGTTGGTTTTCTTTCACGAACTCGGACATTACTGGGTGGCACGGAAAAATGGTGTAAGAGTGAATGTGTTCTCTGTTGGCTTTGGACCTGAACTGTTTGGTTTTTACGACAAGAATAATACCCGTTGGAAATTTAGTGTCATTCCACTCGGTGGCTATGTGAAAATGTACGGTGACGGAGATGTCACGAGTTCTACAAGTGAAGGCACAGATGAGTTGTCTGATGAAGAGCTCCAGACAACCTTTAAAGCCAAATCTGTTTGGCAGCGTTCTGCTATTGTTGCTGCTGGACCTATTGCTAATTTCATTCTGGCAATTGTTCTTCTAACCGGACTGTATACATTTGTTGGACAGCCTTATTCCGCTGCAGTTGTATCCAAAGTCATGGAAGACAGCGCTGCTGAAGCCGCCGGATTTGTGAGTGGTGATCTGGTTGTTGAAGCTGATGGTACCGATATTGATCGTTTTGAAGAGTTACAACGGATAGTACAACTTGGATCCGGGGAACCTATAGAGGTTGTTGTCGAGAGAAACAGCGAGCTGGTAAATTTAACTGTTTCGCCTAAGGTTGATATTTATAAAGACCATAATGGCTTAGAAGCAAAACGCTGGTTGATTGGGATTGTCGCCAATAGCGGATCGTCTTATAAACGATTTGATTTCCCATCGGCTGTTATAGCAGCAGTAAATGAAACCTATGAAATTTCCATTGGCACGTTCAAAGCAATTGGGCAAATGTTTGATGGGCACCGATCTGTAAAGGAATTGGGTGGGCCTGTAAAAATAGCAGAGATGGCAGGGATGGCTGCCGAGGCGGGAGTATATTATTATATTTTCTTGATGGCTCTGCTTTCAATAAATTTAGGTCTTCTTAACTTGATGCCGATTCCCATGCTTGATGGCGGGCATCTCTTTTTCTACGTGTACGAAGCTATCCGAGGTCGTCCATTAAGTGAACGAAAACAAGAATACTGTTTCAGATTTGGACTGGCTCTGGTATTGAGCTTAATGGTATTTGTTACTTGGAACGATGTCGTATCGAAACAATGGTTCTGATCTGCTTGTGAATGAAAATTTATACGCAGATTTCCGGGGGTAAATGTGTTACGTAAAACGCTTCTTTCTTTATTAATTGGGGGATTGTTTCTAACTCTTGGAGTTGGAAGCATTCAAAGACATGCCTATGCGCAGGCATTGATGTCAGGTGGCACGATCGACAATGTTGTTGTCGAAGGTACCCAGCGTATCGAACCTGAGTCA
>MABB01000124.1:3549-3691 GCA_002162915.1 Rhodospirillales bacterium 47_12_T64 | reverse complement strand
CAACCCGTCGCAGAACATCTGTTGAATACGGGAATACGCATTAATTCACGCATGGAGGGGATACCCATGATGCGTACTTCACCAGCTTGCCCTGAAGACCAGAAGCCGTAGTATTCATCAAGCTGTCCCGGCTCGACTGCGG
>MABB01000124.1:2517-3536 GCA_002162915.1 Rhodospirillales bacterium 47_12_T64 | reverse complement strand
GGAAGCTTTCGCAGATGTTGTGAGGCCGCCGAGGGTAGCCACGCTTGATGCTGCACCGACACCTGCGATGGTCGCAAGCTTGGCAGAGCCGCCAAGCAAAGCGCGTCTGGATAGACCTTTATCTTTAGACATTTCTGTATTCCTCTTTAAGTGCCTGACCTGTCTCTTGTCTCACCACTCGACAGGCCGGGCGTGCTATCACCTTATGGGTGACGGTTTCGTTGATTTGGGCTTTTTCTTGTCCGGGGCATCCCCATCCTTTCTACTTTTGGCAGAAGGCGTGGGACTAGATTTAATATCTTCTCCAATAAAATCAGGCACCTGCGCTGCTGAACAGCTTGCTTTAACAACAGCTTCTGTTTTGTTTCGCAGGTCATGAAGGCGTTCTCTGCGTTTGCGTTTTTGAACCATGGGGGGGCAACGATGTTCATCGTGATAGACCACTTGGCAATGCAGACAGTAGAGGCATTCGTTCGGATTGATTTCACCTGTCGGGTGGATCGCCTGGACCATGCATTCCTTGGAACAGGTCTGGCAGGGATTCCCGCAATCTTTGGGGTGGCGCTTTAACCATTCGAACATGCGTATCCGACCCGGTATGGCCAAGGCAGCACCCAAGGGGCAAAGATAGCGGCAGTAAAAGCGTTCGATAAATAGTCCGGCTGCCAGTAAGGAAATAGCATAGAGAACCCACGGCCAATCTCTAGCCAACTTGAGAATGATCGTCGTTTTAAAAGGCTCAACTTCAGCCCAGTGTTCTGCATCCTGAAGAGAATAAAGGGATAGCCCAAAAAGCCCCAGAAAGATAATGTACTTGAGGGGCCAAAGACGTTCGTGAAGCCCCCATGGAAGCTCTATCTGGGGGATCTTAACGAGCTTAGCGCCTTGATTGAGTAGTTCTTGCAGCGCACCAAAAGGGCAAAGCCAGCCACAATAAGCGCCGCGTCCCCAAAAGAGAAGGGCACCTGCGACGGACAGCCATAGAAGAAAAATCATTGGCTCCATCAGGAAGTAATTCC
>MABB01000124.1:938-2421 GCA_002162915.1 Rhodospirillales bacterium 47_12_T64 | reverse complement strand
CAAGAAAGAGATTTCGGGTCCAGATCAAGAGCTTGGGATGTTTAACCAGCCAGTCCTGGAAGAAGAAAATGAAAGTCAATATTGCAATGGCAATGCTCAAAACAGCAATGTCCGGCCTTTTCAGATCCCACATCCGTTTCCACAGTTTAACGCGCTGGGCTTCTTCTTCGTTATCAATCCCTTGAGTTATGTCGTTATCTACAAGGGGCGAAGAAACCAGTGGCGTTACTTTCTCAACGGTCACATAGGGGTTTGGCAGGTCATAGTTCAGCTCAAAGGCCAGGAATACCTTTTTGATCGCGGCAATTTCACGGTTGGCCAAAAGCTCTATGCGGAAGTTGTCTGCAGGGTTAAATTCTGCACCCGTTGGAATACGAAAAAGCCCAATTTCTCTGAAAGTGGGGGTACCCTCTGCGCTCAGATCTCCGATACGTTTGTGGAATTTGTCTCTGAAACGAATGCTTGTCTCTCCTTGAATCAGGTGAAAGCGATCAAAAATACCACCTCTTACATAACCAGATCCTTTGAAAGAAAATCGACCGTTGGCAAAGACAATAATAGCTTCCTGATCGGGTTCCAGATCGCTTAAGAGATTGTTGTATTCTGCTTCGCCCAGAAGTGATCGACCGATAGAGGGGACAGAGACGGGAGCGATATATAGGTCAATGTAAATGTCATCAGGTGCCCCTTTTTCGGGGCGTTTCGCAGCTTTCTTGTTACCCGAATTTACGAAAGCCTGATTGATTTCGGCAAGCGTAATGACACGGTGACGAACAGCACCGTTCCCGAGCAGGGTTTGCCAGTCGCTTACGTCAGTATTTTCTTTGTTAACCCTTCGAATTTCAGTCTGTCGAGTATTAGCCGCACTTTCCAGTCCGGCGAGACCGATATGACGGGCAAATTTTAATGCGGAGCGCAAAATGGAATCTTCGATCACCATAATGGTAACAGTGGCACCGCTAATCATATCCACTTCACCGGTATCCCGGCTTTCCCCTGTGCGGGAAACTGTATCAATACCAGTATAACCGGCCATAAAGTCAGAGATTTGTTTTTCAGGAATACCCACAAGAACAATGGGTTCGCTGTGTTTAACAAGCTTTGTTCCCGTAATGATGCCCTCTGGTGTAATACCCACGATGACATGAATAGGTTTTCCGGAATAGCCTGTAGCATTCACGTAATCTGTGTTTAAAAAGGCATACCCAATCTTTTCACCGTCCTTCATAATTTCGGCATAGGAAGGTGAAGCTTTAGTCAGTCGAAGCTCTGTAGCGCCATTGTAAATTTCGTTGGGCGTTACTTTGTTCAAGTATTTTTCAAAAAGGCCGAGGTTTGCTGTATTTGAGATGGCAACAGCTTGTGCGGTTGACAAAATCAAACAGGCGACTGCAATAAAAGTTATCACAATGAGTTGCTTGATCAAGGAAGCATTCTCATCACAACTGGCTGCCATTGTTTTGACGGTTGACATACTTTTTTC
>MABB01000124.1:0-922 GCA_002162915.1 Rhodospirillales bacterium 47_12_T64 | reverse complement strand
CATGCCTCTTGGTTCGGCACGAAGCATCTCCCTTCGCATTCATACTTGGTAAAGTTCTAATGGGGCTAATCATCTACCTCTTTGTTGAGGTCGACTTTGATGTAGGTCAATAAAGATGTAAAAAATTTATATGTTTGTGTCGATTGATCCAGATCATGTCTTTTATTTCGGAACCGTAGTAGGAATAATAGAATCAAAATACCCGTTTATTAACTGAATAGGAGGGGTGTTTGGTATGTCGAATTACGGGATTACCAATAACGAGACCTCTAAACAAATACAGGGATGCAACAGGTGCGGTTCAAGGGACCAATGCCTGAAATCCCCTTTTCTCGAATTAGCAGCCGAAAAAAAAAAGTACTTCTACCTCTCAGCCGAATAGAACATTTTCCGGCAGGATGTACGATTATAGAGTTTGGCGCTAAAGCTGATAACTTCTATGTCCTTGAAGATGGCTATATAAGGCTAATGCTGAGCTCGTCTTGCGGAGGGAAAAAATCAACTATTGATGTTCTGGGACCAGGTGGCGCCTTTGGCGAAGAGTCTGTAACGAATTCAGGGCTCTATAACTTTACCTGTGTGGCTCTGGATGATGTTGAGGTCCGTGTTATTCCGGGCGATGTTCTACGGAAAATATTGCTGGAAGATCCGGAGCTGATTTTTAGAATGATGGGGCGCATTTCGCTAAATATGCATTCCTTGATGAGCCAAATTGCTGATTTAAAAATGCGCTCTACGGCTGAACGACTGAGTATGTTTCTTATAGAGCTTTCTGGTTTGGTCAAGGGTGAGAGCGTTATTACCTTGCCTTATGATAAACGCGTTATCGCGGATAAATTAGGTATGTCACCTGAAACACTGTCACGCACTTTTGCCAAATTAAAAAAAGTCGGTGTACGTACTGTTCCTGGAAATAAAGTCA
>MABB01000033.1 GCA_002162915.1 Rhodospirillales bacterium 47_12_T64 | reverse complement strand
ACCTTTTTCAAGGAAAAAAGCTCTGCTTCACGGCTGGTTGCGAGAACAAAGGTGCCCCGTCCAACTTCTCCACCAATAAGGTGCCTGCGTGTTGCTTCCTTATACCCTTGCGTGATCGTGCTGACATTCATCTTGAGTTCCCACGCGAGATCTCGATGGGTGGGAAGGCGATCCCCTGTACGTAACTCTCCCCTACTAATTGCTTTGGTTATCGCATCTACGACAGCAAGATATTTTATCCCAATTGCAGGGTCGAGTTCAGGTTTCCACATAACGCCAACTTTATTGTGTGCCATACAATATTAACATTGAACCAGACAATCAAGTTGTTAAGGTCAAAAGAACATTCCGAGATAGCCCCAGGATAGTAGTGACTATCATCCCACAACGCTTCTCATAACTTCTCGAAGGAACGAGACAAAAATGTTTACGAAAGAGCAGCTTGAAAGCGCGGCACAGTATATCTACCAGCACATGTCCGCGACCCCACAATACAGCTGGCCACAAATAAACAAACGGGTGGGTTGCTCTGTCATCGTCAAGCATGAAAACCACACTCCGATAGGTGCATTTAAAGCCAGAGGCGGCCTAACCTTTGTCAGCTGGTTACGTGCAAACCACCCAGAGGTCGAGGGGATCATTACAGCAACCAGAGGCAATCACGGACAGGCCCAAGCCTTTGCTGCGAGTATGGCTGGCATTAAACCCGTAGTGGTCGTTCCACATGGTAATTCTATAGAAAAAAATAATGCCATGCGTTCTTTTGGCGCTGAATTAATTGAACATGGAGATGACTTCAACGATGCCTTATTACAGGTTTCGAAATTGGCAAAAAAACGTAACCTTTTTATTGTTCCCCCTTTCCATGAGCAAATTATGTTAGGGGTGGCAACCTATGGCCTGGAACTCTTCAACGCAGTGCCAGATCTTGATCGCGTTTATGTCCCAATCGGATGTGGGTCCGGTATTTGTGGCACGATTACAGCCCGAAATGCTCTCGGTCTGAAAACAGAAATAATTGGTGTTGTCTCTGATCAATTTTCTGCAGCGAAAAAATCATTTGAATCCGGCACTATTATTGGCACTGGCCCTGCTCACTCGTTTGCGGATGGGATGGCTGTTCGAGTTCCTGTACCAGACGCTTATGCAATTTATTCAAAAGGCGTTGAGCGGATCATTCAGGTCAGCGATGATGAGATTGCCGAAGCCACCAGGATCTATTTTAAGGACACACACAATGCAGCCGAAGGAGCAGGAGCCGCCTCCCTTGCCGCCGCCTTAAAAGAACGCGATCAGCTCAAAAATAAAAAAGTAGGTGTTATTTTAACAGGTGGCAACATCGATACAGACGCATTCCGTCAAATCCTTGCGGGAGAAACACCCAAATCTTGAATTACGTGGGCCTTCAACTATCCAAAAATGGCGATAGAAGCGAAAGACCTCGTTATCCGTATCAAAGACATCCGCTTGCTAACCAACGATACCTTCAGCCCCCTTGGATTTCATCCGTAATTTCCATCAAGGCAAAGGGGGAATGTTTTTTTATATAAGAGGAAAAAAAATTCATGAAAGGCGTAAATTCTTCACCCAGATAGTGATAGATAGGTGCTTCCATGAGCCTTTCTCCCTGATCAGGGACTATGGAAAATCCATCTTCTGATATTCGATGCCTGACTGCAAAATCAGAAGCAAGAAACGAATTTATCTCTCCCACTTCATAGGATTTAAAAGCTTCTTCTACAGTATTGAAAACTTTCCCGCGCCGTCCTTCCATATATTTTTCTTGCCAGACAATACCAAATACATGTCCAGTCGGGAGATTATCATCCCCCTTAGAGTTCGGACGTCGCCAAAGCGACCCTGAAACGAGAAAGATGGGGACCGCAGAGCGTACAAATTTCCGGGTATAACGCGGTTCGACTATTCGCAAACGGTACATTTCTCCATCAACGATACTATTGTTAAAGGAGGCAATGCCTCTACGGCCGGGAAGTTCTTCAAGTATGATATGGCATCCGAGATCGTCATATACTCTTAGCAAGGTCCCTTTACTTGCCTCTGCCATAACACTGTTGCCAATAGTTGCTATTGATCTGGGGCATCGCAATTTTTCTTGGGCCTGACTGGTAAGGCCCAAACAACAGATAAAGATTACTGGTCCGAATAAAGCACAAAGCGATTTCATAAAAATGCCTAATACCCCCGTACATCGACATTCCTATATTAAGACAAACGTTCTTAAGTATCTCTTACTGTTTTAAAATAGATTTTCACAAACGTATTTTTGAAGAAAAATCATTTTACAACCAATTGAAATTACACATAAAAAAGAAAAAAGGGCTGTAGCGAATGCCACAGCCCAAGTTTAGCTAACCTGACACAAACACCTTAAATGTCAAGCCGCCTTCCAATTCCTGTAATAACCCAATTTATAGGTTTAAAGCAACGGATAAGTTCAATTAGACAAAAGAGGTTAGCCATTTATGACGTCGTAAAATTACGAGAACCAGCACTATTCTACTAAGTAATTACTCGCACCATGACTGCTTCATTACCTGAGAGAACTTCCTTGAGGAGGGGAGGAAAGAAAAAGGGGAAGCCAAAGCTCCCCCATAAGTTAATTTGCCAAATCCTATTCGGATCCCCAGTTAACAAACCAGTTCAGGCGTGGTCGACACCAACCTAGTAACCACGAGGCAAAGTGCTCAGCAAAGCGTCAAATGAGTTCCGACTCAAAGCCAAGGCAGGGAATAGGTCTTAATGTTCGTATAACTCTTCATCGCTTCGATGACGCCTTCTTTGTAACCAAGGCCGGAATCCTTGATGCCGCCAAAAGGAGACATCTCGATGCGATAGCCCGGTACTTCCCAGACATTCACAGTCCCGGTACGAAGCTCTTTAATGAAGCGCTGAATGTATTTGAAGTTGTCTGTACAGACACCAGAAGACAGACCAAAGGCCGTAGAGTTGGAAACCCGAATGGCATCGTCGATATCCTTGACCCGAATAATCGGAATAACCGGGCCAAAGGTTTCTTCACGGACCAATTCACAATCATAGGGGACATGATCAAGAACAGTTGGCGGATAGAGTGCACCCTCACGGTTATTACCGTAAAGCAACGATGCACCTGCTTCAGCCGCATCAACAACACGGCGCTCGAACATCTTGGCAGATTGTTCATCAATCACACAGCCAAGATCAGTTTCCGGATCCATTGGATCACCGTATTTGATCTTTTGAGCTTTTTCGAGAACCAGCTTTGTAAAGGCATCTGCAATTTCTTCAACAACCAGAATACGTTTAACGGCAGTACACCGTTGACCAGAGTTTTTAGTCGCTCCGGCAACAGCAAGTTCTGCAGCTTTATCAAGGTCGGCATCTTCCATCACGATCAACGGCGCATTACCACCGAGCTCGAGAACTGTACGACGGTAACCCGCGTTTTCCGCAATGTACTTGCCCACAGGGACACCACCAGTGAAGGTCACCAGTTCAATATTTTTGTTGGTGATAAACTCGTTGCCAAGATCTTCGGGAAGGCCTGTGATAATGGTCAGCATCTCTTTAGGCAAACCTGCCTCATAGATAATGTCGGCCAAGAGCAAAGCTGTCAGAGGAGTTTTCTCTGTTGGCTTACAAACAATACAGTTGTTTGTCGCAATTGCCGGAGCAATCTTGTGCGAGATCATGTTCAGCGGATGGTTGAACGGGGTAATCGCTGAAATCGCTTTCAGAGGCTCACGCTCAGTAAAGATCTTGCGTGACTTGCCATGTGGCGTGATATCACACGAGAAAATTTCTCCATCGTCGAGAATACACATCTGGCCAGCCAAAGTGTAAACATCATAAGCACGACCAACTTCATAGAGTGAATCTTTCTTACAAAGACCCGATTCAGCTGTGATGACGTCGGAAATCTCATCT
>MABB01000132.1:3600-3847 GCA_002162915.1 Rhodospirillales bacterium 47_12_T64 | reverse complement strand
CTTTTGACTGGCGTCTCCTCAACGGTAAAAGTTGGAACCGACCCTGGATGCTTGCCGGTGGGCTTACCACAGACAATATCCAAGAAGCGTTAAAAATATCTGGCGCACCCGCTGTTGATGTATCTTCAGGTGTGGAAGAGCGTCCAGGCCTGAAATCTGTAGAAAAAATCAAGCTTTTCACATCTCGTGCGAAAGCCTGCTGATGTTTGATAGCTTGCCAAAATCATTGGTCGGTGCGCTCTCACAC
>MABB01000132.1:3063-3375 GCA_002162915.1 Rhodospirillales bacterium 47_12_T64 | reverse complement strand
CCGGTGTTTTACGGCCTTCTCGCCAAATCTTCCCGGCGGTACTGGGCATACGGCTTGGCAGCACTGATCGTTCTGATAACGGGCTGGACCCGTGTCGTCGGTAATGTTCATACACCTGCCCAGGTTATTACCGGGTGGTGCATTGGTGTCGGACTTCTAGTGGCCATCATCATATTGGAAAAACCCGCAACCCGCTGGTGGCAAACCAATAGCTTAAAAAACCGTATCATTGGCTCTTTTTGCTTTTCCTCCCTGCTGATAATCATCGGTCTCTTTGCAGCTGGAATAGCCGCAGAGCAAACCGTTCTTGAT
>MABB01000132.1:2827-2970 GCA_002162915.1 Rhodospirillales bacterium 47_12_T64 | reverse complement strand
CTAGCTCTTCTGGATGGGAACCACCCGCGAAAACCGGATAAGAAGTACAAATTAGCGTTTCGGGCAGCGATTGGCCTTCCCCCACTAGTCTTGTTGCTTGAGATCGCACCGGGGCGAGAAATTGACATCATCCTGATCATCAC
>MABB01000132.1:0-2820 GCA_002162915.1 Rhodospirillales bacterium 47_12_T64 | reverse complement strand
ACAGGCGTCGTCGCTGGTTTGTGGTGCAGCTATGGCGCTCCGTTTGTTTTCAAGTTATTAAAGATCTGAGCTGCGCTTCTCTTGCAGATCCAGAGGTTTTCAGGCAAAGTCCGCCCCAGATTGATCGCAGAGATCCAATAAGGTTGTAGAGTAGATATGAAAACACCCAATTCCTACATGAACGGGCCTGACGAACGCGGGCATTTTGGTATCTTTGGTGGCCGGTTTGTTGCCGAAACACTCATGCCTCTTATTCTTGAGGTTGAACAGGCTTACAACGCAGCAAAAGCAGATCCTTCTTTTCAAAAAGATTATGACTACTACGCCAAACACTATGTTGGCCGTCCAAGCCCGCTCTATTTTGCGGAACGCCTGACCGAAAAATGTGATGGTGCGAAGATCTATTTCAAACGGGATGAGCTCAACCATACCGGATCTCACAAAGCCAATAACGTTCTCGGTCAGATCCTTCTGGCCAGACGCATGGGTAAAAAGCGTATCATAGCTGAAACCGGTGCAGGCCAACACGGCGTAGCAACTGCGACTTTCTGTGCCCTGTTCGACCTTCCCTGCGTTGTTTATATGGGCGCGACAGATATAGCACGTCAGGCACCAAACGTGTTCCGTATGAAGCTCTTGGGTGCAGAGGTCATCGCTGTTGAAAGCGGTACTGGCACCCTTAAAGATGCCATGAACGATGCCTTGCGGGATTGGGTTGCAAACGTCGAAGAGACTTTCTACATCATTGGAACAGCTGCTGGACCTCACCCCTATCCGGTGATGGTTCGCGATTTCCAGTCGATCATTGGCCGTGAAGCCAAAGAGCAAATGTTAGAAGCAGAGGGTCGCCTCCCTGATCAGCTTGTCGCTTGTATCGGCGGTGGCTCGAACGCTATTGGCCTGTTCCACCCCTTCCTTGATGACAAAGATGTTGCCATCACGGGTGTTGAAGCCGCGGGTCATGGCGTTTCCACAGATAAACACGCCGCGTCCCTTACTGGTGGCAAGCCCGGCGTACTGCATGGTAACAGAACTTTCTTGTTGCAAGATGACGACGGTCAGATCCTTGATGCTCATTCGATCTCTGCGGGGCTGGACTACCCGGGTATCGGACCGGAACACTCCTGGCTCCACGATATCGGACGGGTTAATTATGCGTCGGCAACCGATACTGAAGCTCTGGAAGCTTTTCAACTTCTCTCAAAAATTGAGGGAATTATCCCTGCTCTTGAGCCCGCTCACGCTCTTGCCCATGTCCTGAAAATTGCGCCAAAGATGGACAAAGACAAAATCCTTCTGATGAACCTATGCGGTCGTGGTGACAAAGACATATTTACTGTTGCCGATGCACTCGGCGTGACGATTTGAGTGGGGGACAGAAAATGAGCCAAACAAGATTAGAAAAACGTTTCGCAGATCTACGCGCTGAAGGTCGTGGAGGCCTTGTCACCTTTTTGACTGCCGGTGATCCTGATTATGATACCAGCCTAGAGATTGTAAAAGGTCTGCCAGAAGCAGGTGCTGATGTTATTGAACTCGGCATGCCCTTTTCTGACCCTATGGCAGATGGTCCTGCAATTCAGGCATCCAGCCTTCGCGCACTTCGCAAAGGCATGACATTAAAAAAGACTTTGGAACTCGTTAAATCTTTCAGAGAAGATAACCAGGATACACCAATCATTCTGATGGGGTACTACAACCCGGTTTATATATATGGTGTTGATGCGTTCTTGAAAGATGCCAAAGAAGTAGGTGTTGACGGCTTTATCATTGTTGATCTTCCGCCCGAGCACGATGACGAGTTCTGTATGCCCGCCCTTGAGCAGGGATTACACTTTATTCGCCTGACCACACCAACAACAGTTGGTGAAAGATTACCGAAAGTACTTAACAACACCAGTGGATTTGTATATTACGTGTCCATTCTTGGAATCACGGGCACAGGTACTGCATCACAAGATAATATCAAGCAAGCAGTCACCCGTATCAAGGCAGGTACCGACTTACCTGTTGCCGTTGGTTTTGGCATCAGGACGCCTGAACAGGCCGCGAGTATTGCTCAAGTTGCTGATGCTTCTGTTGTAGGTTCGGCAATTATAGATAAACTGAAAGAAAATCTGGATGATGACAACCGGGCAAAACCGGGTCTCAGCCAAGCTGTGTTGGAATACGTACGTACACTTTCCAAAGGTGTACGTGATGCCCGCACATAGATATTGACCAATAAGGCAGATTAGAATGAACTGGATTTCCAACTACGTTCGCCCGAAAATCCGCGCTCTGGTGCAGAAGGACACACCTGATGATCTCTGGGTAAAATCCCCGGCGACAGGCCAGATGATTTTCAAAAAAGAACTGGAAAAAAACCTTTGGGTTTGCCCCTACAGTGGCCATCACATGCGGATCTCGGCGCGAAAGCGCCTTGAAACCCTGTTCGATGACGGTGAATTCAATTTAGTCGAATTGCCAAAAACCATAACCGATCCGCTCAAGTTTAAAGACTTGAAACGCTACACCGACCGGATCAAAGACGCCAATGCCAAGAACGAAGACAAGGAAGCTCTTCTTGTTGCGCGTGGGACAATGGGTGGCATGCAAACGGTTATTGCCGTTTTCAACTTCTCCTACATGGGCGGTTCTATGGGAACAGCTGTTGGTGAAGGCTTACTGACAGCGGCACGTCTGGCTGTCCTGCAAAAGGCGCCTCTACTCGTTATTCCCGCCTCTGGTGGCGCCCGTATGCAAGAAGGCATTTTGTCACTGATGCAAATGCCTCGCTCTATTATCGCCGTAGATATGGTGAAAGATGCCGGGTTGCCA
>MABB01000067.1 GCA_002162915.1 Rhodospirillales bacterium 47_12_T64 | reverse complement strand
ATATCATGTACGGGGAAGGAATTTCCAAAACGGGTGAGATGCTCGATCTTGGAGTTCAGTGTGGTATCGTTGAAAAGGCGGGGGCCTGGTTCTCTTGCGAAGGGCAACGTATTGGCCAAGGACGCGAAAATGCCAAGAAGTTCCTTACTGATAACCCCGAAGTTGCGACAAAAATCGAACATGCAGTTCGTTTGAACGCGGGCATCGTTTCAAATGCGATGCTTGAGGGTAAACCAGAAGATAAAGAAGACGCTTAAATAATTAAAAGCAATAATCTTATGTATGAAAGGGGCTTTATGGCCCCTTTTTCTTTGTGTGGATCTTATTTCCAAATCAAGGAGCGGTTACTTGTCCAAAGGCTTTGGTAAATCCTTTAAGAGAGAAGGGGATTGCGATTGGCTTTTTGACTGCATCAAAAAAGACAACACGACCTTCATTTTGAGATTTGAATTGTTGAAGAAGCTGATTGTCCACTGGAATTTCTGCTTGGCACCCTGAAACAATACAGCGCTCAAAGTGCTGCTTCCGACGTAAAGAAGGGCCGACTTCTAGTGAAAACCCCTCGGGTAAACGAACACCCAGGGGGAGTGTCAGAATCAACGTTGTAATATCCGTGCTGGTATTTACGGGGCGGCCAATTGCCATAATCAAAACCGGTTTAGGATTATCACCTAAAGTAACGTTATGAACGATGTAGCATGAAGCAGGGGCATTAACAGAACAATGCGAAGCCCAGTTGCCGTGTCTTGTGACAGTTCGTTGTGGTGTTTGTTGTGAAAACGCATTTGTGCTTAGGGATGCTAAGAAGATCAAGGAGCAAGCTAGTGGCTTGATATCAGGCAGGGAGGGTAAGAATTTCATTTTTGAATGTGCTTTTGTTGAAAAAAATATCTTATCTCTAGCTTAGAGAAGAGGGAAGTTAATTTAGAGAATAATTTTTGAAGTTCAGGCGATCAAAATAAAATCGTAGAGGCCTTTTCGAAGTGTCGGCATAACTTTGAGCAGGTTATAGGCACGGCAGCCCTAGACAGTTCTTATAGGGCGCGTTAAAAACGGAAATGAGATTTTCCGCTTGCTCGTTTACGAGTTTAGTGTCCTGTCCAGCTTTTAGGTAAGTGATTAAAATGATTACCGGCAATGAGATCCGTAGGGTCTTTCTCGACTATTTCGCAAAGAACGGCCACACAACTGTCGAATCCTCTCCCTTGGTGCCAAGGAATGATCCGACATTGATGTTTACCAACGCGGGTATGGTCCAATTTAAAAACGTTTTCACCGGTAATGAAAAGAGACCCTACAGCAAAGCGGCTACTTCGCAGAAATGTGTGCGGGCAGGTGGCAAGCACAATGATCTGGAAAATGTTGGTTATACCACGCGGCACCATACTTTTTTCGAGATGATGGGAAATTTCTCCTTTGGTGATTATTTCAAAGATGTTGCCATTGAGCACGCATGGAATTTGATCACGAAGGAATATGGGGTTCCTGAAGAAAAGCTGTTGGTTACCGTCTATTCAGAAGACGAGGAAGCTGCTGTACTTTGGCGCAAAATTGCCGGGATCAGCGATGACCGGATTATACGTATTCCAACGAGCGATAATTTCTGGTCTATGGGACCAACAGGGCCTTGTGGGCCTTGTTCCGAGATTTTCTATGACCACGGAGAAGGAATCTTTGGCGGCCCTCCGGGGAGCCCGGATGAAGATGGTGATCGGTTCGTTGAAATCTGGAATCTCGTCTTTATGCAATATGAGCAAATCGACGAGAACACACGAGTAGATTTGCCGAAGCCTTCTATTGATACGGGGATGGGGCTTGAGCGTATTACCGCTATTCTTCAGGGCAAACACGACAACTACGATATCGATTTACTCCGTACAATTATCGATGCTTCAGCTCATGAGACAGGTGTGGATGCTGACGGGGATGATGCTATATCCCACCGTGTTATCGCTGATCACCTTCGGTCGACTGCTTTCCTGATAGCGGATGGTGTTCTGCCATCAAACGAAGGACGTGGATATGTTCTGCGTCGTATCATGCGCCGGGCCATGCGTCATATGCATAAGATCGGTGTAAAAGATCCAACGGTATACAAACTTGTCCCGTCATTGGTCCAGATGATGGGAACGGCTTTCCCAGAGCTTACACGTGCTGAAGCCCTGATCACAGAAACCCTTAAGCTGGAAGAGAACCGATTTGGTCAAACTCTTGATCGTGGGATGGGCCTTCTTTCTGGGGAAGCGGATAAGATTGGCGACAAGGGGACACTCAACGGCGAAGTCGCTTTTAAGCTCTACGATACTTACGGCTTCCCTCTCGATCTTACCCAGGACGTCCTTCGTGGACAGGGCCAATCGGTCGATGTTGAGGGCTTTAATGTTGCTATGGAACAGCAACGCGCAGCAGCACGCAAGGCCTGGAGCGGCTCGGGTGATGTTGCAACGGAAAAGGTTTGGTTTGAGTTACAAGAACGCCTTGGTGGTACGGAATTTCTGGGGTACGACACTGAAACAGCCGAAGGTCAGATCCTTGCTGTTTTGAAAGACGGAGAAGAGGTCAAGTCGGCAAAGGTTGGTGATCAGGTGATGATCATAACCAATCAAACTCCTTTTTATGGTGAGAGTGGTGGACAACAGGGTGATCACGGACTTCTTTTCTCGGCAGAAGGCGTTGAGGTGGCGATTCGTGATACTCAAAAGAAACTAGGAAATGTTTTTGTTCATATCGGTGAGGTAGTCCGGGGCGAAATCAATCCGGGTCTTGCCTTGGAGATGAAGGTGGATGTATCTCGCAGATCTGCAATCCGTGCTCATCATTCCGCAACCCACCTGCTTCATGAAGCTCTTCGCCGTCAACTGGGTACTCATGTGGCGCAGAAGGGGTCGTTGGTTGCCAAGGAGCGTTTGCGGTTTGATATCAGCCACCCAAAACCACTTGAGGCAAAAGATATTACTGTCGTTGAGACAGAAGTTAATGAACACATTCGAAAGAATGCGGAAGTGATTACACGTCTTATGACACCTGATGAAGCCATCAAAGAGGGGGCAATGGCGCTCTTTGGCGAAAAATACGGTGAAGAAGTTCGCGTTGTCTCCATGGGAGGAGCCGATAGCTCTACTGGTAGCGGGTATTATTCTACTGAATTGTGTGGTGGTACACACGTCCGCCGCACAGGTGACATCGGCTTCTTTAAAATTGTTTCTGAATCCGCCCTTGCTTCTGGGGTTCGCCGTATCGAAGCTGTAACTGGCCAGGCTGCGCTGGAATATGTTTCAACCCAGGAAAGTCAGCTTTCAGGTGCCGCAGCAGCGATTAAAGCTTCGCCTGCAGAACTGGAAGCGCGGGTAACATCTCTTCTCGAAGAGCGGAAGCGTTTAGAACGCGACCTTACCGATGCGCGCCGGAAGCTGGCTGCCAGTGGGGGAAGCTCCACTGCCGGGGCTGACTTCAAGGACGTAAATGGGATCAAATTTGCCCCACGCATCCTCGAAGATGTCTTGCCCAAGGATCTAAAGCCAACTGCTGATGAGCTGAAAAAGCAGATTGGTAGCGGTGTGATTGTCCTCATTGCAAACACCGATGGCAAAGCATCCATTGTTGTTGCCGTTACCGAAGATCTCACAGATAAAATATCGGCTGTGGATCTGGTGCGTGCGGGATCTGCTGCTCTCGGCGGTAAGGGGGGCGGTGGTCGTCCTGATATGGCACAGGCAGGTGGTCCAGATGCTGCCAAGGCGCCGGAAGCTATTGCGGCTATCGAGGCTTTACTCAACTGAGGTAGGCCATAGATAACAAATCAAAAAGCCCTGTGAGAAATCGCAGGGCTTTTTTTGTCGGGGCAAAATTTACTATTTTTCTCGATTATCGTCTTCCGCCAGCAAGCTTTATGGCATCAGGGTGTGCACGAAGTTTGAACATGGCCCAGACACCAAGGAAGGGACCAATGGCCAAGGGTGCAAATGCATAGTGCCATCCCAACAAATCTACAGCATAGGGCATTAGGTGTATTGTGATCAGGGTTAATGTGAATCCGATTGAT
>MABB01000122.1:2919-4130 GCA_002162915.1 Rhodospirillales bacterium 47_12_T64 | reverse complement strand
ATGCCCGGAGATCCTTTTAATGAGGCGAGTACTGAGAGCAATCTTCGCCGCGCCATCGTTATAATGACTGATGGCATGAACACCAGCTCATTTCGGGATGCATACAAAGGAAATTTAGATACTTCTGAGATGGATGATCGCCTCGAGGCTGTTGCTGCTCAGGTTAAAGCGACAGGTGTCGATATTTATGTCGTTGAGTATCACGTTGAAACTAACCTTATGAAGTCAGTCGCCAGTGCGACAACGGCGCCGTACTATTTTCATGCAGATAACTCTGCTGAGTTGGAAGCCGCATTTGACAAGATTGGCACAGAGCTTTCAGAGTTGCGGGTGTCAAAATGATATTTAGATCCTCCGCGCAAAAGAAAACGGACAAGAAATCTTTACTAAAGTGCGATCGAGGAGTCGTTGCCGTTGAATACGCTTTTGCTCTGCCCATATTTCTTGGTTTTGTTCTGGGCACGTTTGACCTTGCGGGGATTTTTTTTGGTACAATGTTACTCGAAGGGGGCTTGAGAGAAGCGGCACGCTACGGGATAACCGGAGACCTTTCCCCGGGTGTCTCTAAAGAAGAGCGTATTCTAGAAACCATCAATAATCATGGAGCTGGGTACGTCATCGTCAAAGCAAGTGAGTTGACGACGCTTGTTTATAGCGACTTTGATGCGATCGGTGATCCTGAGCCTTTTGTCGACGCTGACGGTAATAATGCCTATGACGTTGGGGAAACTTTTACTGATTTGAATTGTAATGGCAGTTGGGATGACGACGCTGGTTTTGATGGAGCAGGTAATGGGTCCGAAGTTGTTCTCTATACTGTTGAGCATGAGAAGCAGCTATTAACCGGATATCTTGCGCCAATAGTCGGAAACTCCGGAAAATATACTTTAAGAGCTAGCGTTGCCATTAGAAATGAGCCTTATGGCGGAGGGGCCTCTTGCTGATGGCTTGCTACTCTCTGATATCAAAAAAAGTATCTTTTGGATTTTGTGGAAAAATTTTACAAAAATTACGTCGCTGTGATCGGGGCATTGCTCTGGTTGAGCTTGCTCTTACTCTTCCTGTACTCATTATTTTAGTGAGTGGCGCGATTGAAATGTCGCGGTATATCTGGATTAATCATAAAATATTACGCCTGACTTCTGAGATTAGCGATCTGGTTACTCAGTCGCAAAGCATGTCAGTCACGGAAATTGATGTGATTTTTGAGG
>MABB01000122.1:0-2813 GCA_002162915.1 Rhodospirillales bacterium 47_12_T64 | reverse complement strand
GTGTGGCGCTGGAAATCTCTCTGTTGCTGGTGTCGTTGGGGCTGAAGGCACGGATGCAGCGATTCCTAATGGTTTGGCCGTCGATCCACTTGATAATATAATTATAGCGGAAGTCTACTACGATTATAAGCCTTTGATGTTTGATAATATCATCGGCGATATACAGCTATCTCGTGTGGCTATTCATACTCCTCGTATTAAAGCCTTGATCTCGATTCTGCGTGAGGGGGGGCAAACAAACGGCTGCTAATTATTATCTTTCCTGTTATTAATCTTTCCCTAAAGTGTTGGTGCAATATTTATAGGTATAATAACGCCAAAAAGGCGAATTTTAAAGGTTGTTAGGGGAACATCTGCTAGACTGGCAGTTGTTTTGGTGGGTAACGTGTTAACGTTTGTAGCTTTTATCTATACGTTAGTCTTCTGGGCATGAGGAGTATTGCTTAGATGGCAAAATCAGCCAGTACACAAGTTTTGAGAGGGCAGATCTCTCTGCTAGATCGCCTGAAAGCTTGGTGGTTCGGGTACGAGTTGCGTATCGTTCCCAAAGCGCCACCGCCGCCTGTCGTCAAGCAACACGACGTAAGAGCTGATCGTCATCAGTGGGAAAATCTTCGAATTCAATTGTTACAAGACGTTTGGGGGGAGGGAAACTCTACTCCCGGAGATGAAGAGTACATTGAAGAGCTCATTAAGCCGTTTGGGTTAGACCCATCTAAAAATGTTCTCGATATTGGCTCTGGCCTCGGTGGGGTCGGCCGAACAATGTCAGACAAGTTTGGTGTCTGGGTGACGTGTATGGAGCGGGAACATGAGATGGTCGAGGCTGGTATGGAGCTCTCGACGATGGCTGGAATGGCAAAAAAAGCCCCAGTTCTTACTTTTGATCCAGAGAAATTCGAATTTAAACCCAAATCCTATGACTGTATATTCTCGAAAGAGGCCCTTTATACGATATTAGACAAGGAGCAGTTCTTCAAAGACACTTGCCGTGCTTTAAAGGATGGGGGGCAGTTCCTGTTTACTGATTTTATCGCAGCGGATGAAGCTGATGAGAAGATTTTGTCATCATTTAAAGAGGGTGAAGCCGGATCTGTACAGGTTTGGACTAAACTTGACTACGAGAAGGGCTTTACCGACGGTAATGTTCAGAGCCGCATTTTTGAAGATATGACGGATCGATATCTGGCCATGGTGAAAAGTGGATGGTCAAATTATCTCCGGGAAATGAAGGAAAAAGGCTCTGACAAGGCGATGGAAGACGTCCTTGTTAGTGAATTGGAGCTTTGGGCTCGCCGAACACATGCAATGGAATCTGGAGCGGTCCGGCTCTATCGATTCCTCGCAATTCGACAATCCCAGACCCAGATGATGTCTGATTGGTAAGAGAATCCAAAAAAGAGACTCTTTTCTCTTTTGTTTCCCATAAAAGTTGCGTATAGAAGCGCTCAGTTTTCACACTGTTTGATCAGGCGGTTGACTTCTAAGAGGCCCTTACATATTGTCCGGGCTTCTCGACAGCCCGGTCAGCGGGCACATTTTTTGCCAAAGGTAGGACCATGAAAGTTGTAAACTCTCTGAAGACTGCCAAGCTGCGCGATAAGAACTGCCGTGTTGTTCGTCGTCGCGGCCGGGTATATGTCATCAACAAGAAGAACCCTCGCTTTAAAGCACGTCAGGGCTAATCTTGTACAGTTCGGCTTTTAGCCGGAATGTGGATAAGAAAAAAAACCGCCTCTCGCAAGAGAGAGCGGTTTTTTCTTTTTTGTCTCAAATACTATGCCTGATTCTCTCCATATGAAGCCTTGTTCTCCTCGTGAAGTTAAGCGACTCTAAGCTCACGAATAGAAGTCCGGAGAAATCAAATGAAAATGCCCGATCCAGACCCGTCGATACTGGCGCGGCGAGAAGAGATTGCTGGAAATTTAAGGAAAATAGTACCCGGAGAAGGTGTGATCCTGAGTTCTCAGGAATTACGGGTGTATGAATCTGATGGCCTGACAGCCTATCGGCAACCACCTCTTATGGCGGTGTTGCCGGAAAATACAGAACAGGTAAGTCAGGTACTTAGGTATTGTCATGAAGAAGGTGTCAAGGTTGTTCCTCGTGGATCAGGAACCTCTCTTTCCGGCGGCGCACTACCTGTTGCAGATGCTATTTTGCTTTGCATGGGTAAGTTCAATCAGGTCCTTGAAATTGACTATGACAACAGATGTACGGTGGTTCAACCCGGGGTGACCAATCTTGGCATCACCAAGTCTGTAGAGGGCGAAGGTTTTTATTACGCGCCTGATCCATCAAGCCAGATTGCTTGTTCCATTGGTGGAAACGTTGCCGAAAATGCCGGCGGAGTTCACTGTCTTAAATATGGTCTGACGACAAACAATTTACTTGGCATCGAAATGGTTCTCATCGATGGAACCATTCTCCGCTTTGGCGGTAAGCATCTCGACAGTGCGGGGTACGATCTTCTCGGTCTTATGACGGGCTCGGAAGGGTTATTGGGCGTGGTGACAGAAGTCACCGTCCGTATTCTACCCAAGCCGGAGACGGCGCGTGCACTTCTGCTTGGTTTCCCAACTTCGGAAGAGGGGGGGGATTGTGTTGCGGCTATTATCTCTGATGGCATTATCCCGGGCGGTATGGAGATGATGGACAAGCCTGCAATACAAGCCGCTGAGGCTTTTGTTAACGCAGGGTACCCACTAGATGTCGAGGCCCTGTTGATTGTCGAACTGGATGGCCCGCAAGCCGAAGTGGATTATCTGATCGATCGTGTTTCTGATATTGCAGAGAAATCAGGAGCAGTTACC